>NZ_SOGI01000032.1:0-109840 GCF_004403385.1 Cryobacterium sp. TMT4-31 | reverse complement strand
GGCCTCGCCCACCGTCGCCGCGCCCGCCGAACCCGCCCCGTCCGCCCAGCCCGTTCCCCCGTTCGCTCTGCCCGGTGTTTCTCCGGCGGCTCGCCCGGCCGCCCACACGCCGCCGACCCCGCCGAGCACCCCCGCACCGGCGACGCCGACGGGGCCGACCCCGCACAAGCGCTCGAGCGTGCAGGTCGTGCTGCTGCTCGTGGGTGTCACCCTCGTGTCGGTCGCGGCGATCGTCTTCCTCACCGTGGCCTTCGTCGTCGCCGGCCTGGCCGTACGCTCGGCCATCGTGGGGCTCTTCACCGTGGCCATGCTGATCACGGCGGGGCTGCTGCGGCGCAAGGGTCTGGTCAGCACGGCAGAGGGCATCGGCGCTCTCGCCGTGGTGCTGGTGCTCCTGGACGCCTGGGCGTTGCGGGAGAACGACCTGTTCGGCTTCGGCACCGTCGACGGCCTCCTCTATTGGGGCGTGACGCTGACGGTGTGCACCGCGCTGTTCCTGCTCTGGCACGCGGTGTCGTCGTTGCGGGTGGCCAGCGTGGCCGGTTTCGCCGCGGCCGCACCGGCTGTGGGTCTTCTCGCGGCCGGGTTGGCCGCGGATGCCGAGCCGGTCACCCGGGTGTTCCTGGCCGCGCTGGGCGTCGCAGCCGGCGCGCTCCTGCACAGGTTCACCCGGCCGGGAACGGCCTCGTTCTGGCCCGCCGTGGACCGCACGGCCGAGAAGATCGCCCTGCTCGCGCTGGCCGCCCTCGCCCTGGCCACCGCCACGCTGACCGCCGGATTCGTGGCTCCCGCCGAGACGGTGATTCCCCTGCTCACATTCGGCGCCGTCGCCGCGGGCGCTCTCGCTCACGCCGTCGTCGCGTTGACGGGGCGCACACCGGGTGCCCTCTACCGGTCTTTCGCCTACGCATCCGCCAGCCTGGCCACGCTGGCGGTGGTGTTCGGCATCGAGGTGTTCGTCTGGCGCACCGACGACAACACCCTGCTCGTGACCCTGCCGTTGCCGGCCATCGCCACTCTCGCTCTGGGCCTCGAACTCGCCTGGCGGCGCCGGGCGACCGGCCCCGCCCGCATCGCCCTGCTCACCGCCGCGCTCACCGCCGCGTCGTTCGTGGCCGCGATCGGTGCGGTTGCGTTGGCCACAGCCGCCGCGCCGCTGGCCTCCGCCCTGCTCTCGACGTTCACGACGTCGGGCGATCCGCTCGTCTCGGTGAACGAGATGAGCGTCTGGGCACTGGCCACGCTGACCGGCGTCGCCGTGCTGGTGGCCGGGTTCTGGCGGGCCGGTGCGGTGCTCGCCCCACGCCTGCGGATACTCGCCTGGTTCGGTTTGGTCATGGTACTGCTGGCCGTGCCGTTCACCGAGGCGCTCTGGCTGGTGCTTCCGCTGTATCTGCTGCTGGGCGCCGCCGCCCTCACCGTGCTCCTGCTCGCCCGCGCCGGGCGTCTGACACTGGGCGGCTACCGGCCGATTGTCGTGACACTCTTCATCGCCAGCGAAGCGCTCGGTTACACCGTGAGCTGGGCCAGTAGCGCCAGTTGGTGGCTCGGCACGCTGTCGGCGGTACTGACAGTGTTCGTCGCCCGGCTGCTGTTGAACCGCGAGTCTCAGGCCGGCGGCCGCGGTGCTCTGCTGTCCGGAGCGATCGTGCTCACCCTCGTCGGCGCCGCCGCCGCTCCGGAAGCGCTCACCCTGGCCGCGCCGCCCACTCCGGCCATGCTCTGGCTGCTGGTGGCCCTCGCCGTGGCGTCGGCCACCGGTCTGCTCCAGCTATTCCTGGCCCAGGGCCGGATCGGCGGATTCACCGCCGTAGAACGCCGAGCAGGATTCTGGACCCTGCTCGCCCCGACTCTGTTGGGCGTCCTACTGCCCACCGGGCGCATCATCGACGGCCTGAGCGGTGCCAACCGGGCGACGATGCTGCCTGCCGCCCCCGTCGCCGGCATACTGGCCGCCGCGCTGACAGCGGCCGCGATGCTGCTCTGGACCCTGACCCGCGGCGGCGGCCTGCGCTGGGAGCGGTTCACCGGCGCGCTGCTCGTGGCCCCCGCCGTGCTCGCACTCACGGTGAACCTCATCTCCCTCACCGAGTCGCCCGGCACGGTGTCGGTGCTCGCCGCGCCGATCGCCGCTCTGCTCACGGTGGCACTGGCCCTGGTCCTCCGCACTCTCGCACGCACCACCGGCGGCACCACCGGCGGCACCACCGGCAGCCGGGCGCGTTCGTCGGCCGGCCTGGAGATCGGCGCCGCCGTGGTGCTCGCCTCCGTCTTCCTGCGGCCCGGACTCGCCGAGCTGGGCTGGCTGGTGCTGCTGCTCACCGCGGTGGTCCTGCTGCTCACCGCGATCGACGCCGACGGTCTCTTCGCCTCTGCCTCCTGGCGCCGCCATGTCGGCTGGCTCTCGCTCGTCGCGGCCACCGCCGGGCTCTGGTGGGGCCTGGCCCGCGCCGGCACCACCCCGGTGGAGGCCTACGTGCTCCCCCTGGCCGGACTGCTGTTGCTGCTGGCCGCGTTGCTCTGGCGTTACGGTCGCATCGACCGCGCCGTCACCGCCAGCCGGGGCGCCGCGCTGCTCACCCTGGCCGGGCTCTCGGTGGCCCTGCTGCCCCTGGCCCTCAGCATGCAGACCGGGTCGCCGGTGCGTCCGGTCATCGTCGGCGCGGCATCCGCGGTGCTGCTCATCGGCGCCACGCTCGTGCGCTGGGCGCCGCCGCGCTCGGCCTACCTGGCCGCGACCGCGCTGGCCGGCGCTCTCGGGCTGCTCAGCACCGGCATCGCCCGCTCGTTGCGCCTGCTCGACACCGCGGGCGCCACGGGACCGCTGCTCGAGGCGTGGCTGCTGCCCACCGTGGTCATCACGGCCGTCGCGGCGTTCCTGCTGGTGCGCCACCCGGATGCCCGCACCCGCCTGGCCAGGGACCGCGCCGCCGTCGTGCTCCTGGTCGTGGCCCTCGGCACCCTCACCGTGCTGGAAACGGCCTCGTTCGACACCTCGGATCTGGCGGCCGGCCGCGCGATCGCCCTCGTGGGCGTTCTGGCCGTCGGGCATGTGCTGGCGCTCTGGCGGCCGCAGGTGCCACTGGGCACCATCGCGGCGTGGACCTGTGCCGCCCTGGCCGGCTTCGCTGCCGGCGCCGCGCTCGTCGCCGGCACTGTGGAGCCATTCGAGCTCGTGACGGTGCCCGTCGGACTCGCTCTGGTGGCCGGTCAGCTCGTCACGGCCCGCCTCCGGGCCACGGATGGCGCCCGGCCCGCAGGAGCGTGGGCCTGGACCGGCGCCGGACTAGCGCTGGCGCTGCTGCCCAGCGCCGTCGTGGCGGCCACACCCGGCGCCACGACCCTCGGTACCGCCGGCCTCACCGACGACGCCGTGCGCCAACTGGTCACCCTGACCCTCGGCGGCCTGCTCGCCATCGTGGGCGCCGTACTACTGGGCCGCCCCCGGTGGAGCCTGCTCGCCTGGCCCGGCCTGCTCGTGGGAACCGCGGCCGTCGTGGTCACGGCGACCGGGCGCATCCTGGCGCTGGTGACGGCGCCGGCGGCCGGCGCCGACTGGCGCCTCGAGGCGTGGCTGCTGCCCGCGGCGCTGCTGCTGGTGGTCACCGGCGGCATCATCATCCGGCACACGCCGTTCATCGTCTCCGTTGCGACGGCTCCGACGGCGACCCGCACCCGCACCGTGCGCCGGAGCTTCGGCTACGGCCTCGTCGGCCTGGCACTGCTCGGCATCCTCGGCGCGGAAACTGCGGCACTGCCGTTCGGTCCGTGCGCCGAGGGACGCGTGATCGCCTTGGTCGCTCTGTTCGCCGTGCTGCACGTGGCCCTTCGCTGGTTCGATCGCAGCCCCGCGGGCACCGTGCTCGCCTGGTTCAGCTGGGCCGCAGGCCTGGTCGCGCTCCTGGCCGGCCTCGGGTTCGGCCTGCCCACCCCGCTCGAACTCACCACTGGTCCGCTGGGGCTCTCCCTGATTCTCGGGCAGCTCCTGGCCGCCGGGCTTCTCGGTCCGGCGCGGAACCCGGCGTCCCTGCGGGAGTCTGCCGCCGGCCCGGTTCTGCAGGCCTGGCTGGCCGTGGGGCTGGGTCTGGTACTGCTGCCCAGTGCGGTCGAGGGTGCCCAGGGCGCCCTGCTGCGACCGGTACTGGTGCTCACCGTCGGCGGCATCCTCACGGTCGGCGGAGCCTTGCTGATCAGCCGGCCGCGCTGGCGGGTTGTGGCCTGGCCCGGCGTCCTGGTCGGTGCCGTGGCCGTCGCCGTCGCCGCGTCGGGACGCATCCGGCCGCTGCTCGGCTCGCCGGCCGGCCCGGACGGGCGGCTCGAGGCCTGGCTCCTGCCGGCCGCCCTGCTGCTGATCGGCGCGGGCTACGTCATCATCGCCAGATCCCCGGCGCTGGTACGGCCGGTTCACGCGGATGCTGCCGCGATGGATGCCGCTGTCACGGTGACCGTGGACCCGGCCGGTCCGCGCCGTCTGCTCGGCTACGGCCTCGTCATCGTCGCCCTCACCGGCATCCTCGGGACCGAAACCGCCGCGTTGCCCTATACGGCCTTCGCCGCGGGCCGGGTGATCGCCCTGATCGCGCTGTTCGCCGTGCTGCAGGTCGCCGTGCGCTGGTTCGACCGCAGCCGCGCGGGCGTCCTGCTGGCCTGGCTGCTCGTGGCCGCCGGCTTCCTGGTGCTGGTCGCCGGTCTCGGCCGGGACCTGCTCGACCCCGTCGAGGTGGGCACCGTGCCGCTGGGGATCGCCCTGGTCGTCGGTCAGCTGATCTCGGCGCGGGTCATCGGCCGGGCGCGGGGTACCTCGTTCCCGGTCCCCTCGGCCCGTCTGGTGCAGTCCGGTCTCGTCGTGGGCCTGGCGGCGCTAGTGCTGCCCAGCGCTCTCCTCGGCGCTGAAGGCACCCCGGTGCGTGCGGTGCTCAGCCTGGCGATCGGCGGTGCCCTGGCCGTCCGGGGCGCCCTGCAGACAACCCACCCACGCTGGACCCTGCTCGCCTGGCCGGCCTGCCTGGTGGGCACCCTCACCGTCCTGACCGCCGCGGGCCTGCGGATCCTCACCCTGCCCGGAGCCCCGGCCGGACCGAGCGGCGAGCTGGAGGCCTGGCTGCTGCCGGCCGCCGCCCTCCTGGTGGCCACCGGAACCTGCCTGGTCTGGGTTGCCCGCAGCACCGATTCCGCCGACGCCACCAGCCTGCCGCTTCGCAGTGGGTATGGCCTCGTCGTCGCGGCCATGTTCGGCACCGTGCTCGCCGAAGTGGTCGCCCTGGGCTACCCACCGCTGGCCACGGTGCGGGTGGTGCTGGTGGTCTGGGTCTTCGCGGCGGTGTTCCTGGCCGCGTTCTGGGGCGACCGTAGCCCGCTGGGCCGACTCATCGCCGGGGCGGCCCTCGCGGGTGCCGCCGGGATGCTCGTTGCCGGCCTGTTCCACGACGTGCCGGACCCCGTCGAGATCGTCACCGTGCCGCTGGCGCTGGCGCTCGTGGCGGCCGGGCTGGTGCACCTGCGGCGGGTGCCCGCTGCGGGCAGTTGGCCCGCGCTCGCCCCCGGCCTGCTCCTCCTGCTGGTGCCGTCGCTGCTGCTCGACCTGAGCGTCAGCCCGGTCTGGCGCGTGGTGGGCCTCGGCGTGGTCGCCATCGCGGTGCTGCTGCTCGGCACCGCGCGGCGGTTGCAGGCTCCGTTCGTGCTCGGCGCCACGGTGCTGTTGCTGCACGCGCTCGCCCAGCTCTGGCCGTGGATCGCCCTGCTCTACGTCTCGGTGCAGTGGTGGCTCTGGCTCGGTATCGGCGGCGTGCTGCTGATCGTGCTCGCCGCGCGGTACGAGCAGCGCATCCAGAACTTCAAGACGGCGGCGCTGAAGATCTCCGCGCTGCGCTAACCGCTCCCCACAGCGCCCCGCGCTCAGCCCGTCACAACCGGTGCGGGGCGCGGGGTGCAACTCCTGCGGATGACCGGCGCCGCGCATCGTGGAAGCATGGGGAGGTGCCCGAATCCAGCGCCCCCGAGTTCCTCAGCACGACCCGCCTGCGACTGGCACCTCTCGCCGCGGCCGATGTGGCCGAGGTGCACGCCATCTACGCCGACCCGGGAACCTGGCTGCACCTGCCGACCGGCCGCCACACGGCCCTCGCACAGGCCGAGCGGATGGTCGACGAGAGCGAGCAGAGCTGGGCCGCATCCGGTTTGGGGCGCTGGGCGATTCGGTTGCGGCACGACCTGCCCGGCACTGCACGGTCCGGCACCGCACTGCCCGGCACCACCCTGGCGGCGGGAATGCTCATCGGGGTGGCCTCGGCGACGCTGATGGACTGCGGGGCGCACAACTTCGGCTACCGGCTGACCCCGGCCAGCTGGGGAATCGGACTGGCCACCGAGGCCGCCACGGTGGCCCTCGCCGCGGCGCAGGCCTCGGCGTATCCGGTGACCGCCCGCGTTCTGGCCGGCAACCCCGCCTCGGTGCGGGTGCTCGAGCGCATCGGGCTCACCCTGGTGTGGCGCGGGCAGGGGGTGGCCGGCACGGCGTCCGACCAGCCCGCCACCGCGGCGCTCGAACGGCTCATCTTCGCGGACCGGCCCCTCAAGCCCGATCTGCTGGCCGCGATCATCAATCTCGGCTGACCTGCCGTCCGCGCCTGCGGTCCAGGCGGAGATCTTCCGGCCGTGTCGGCGTGTCGTGGTCGCCGGCCCGGCGAGTCCCGAAATTCTCCGCCTTTAGGTAGTCGCTCGGCCGCGCCGGAACCCGCTCAGGGCTGTTCGCCGAGCTCGGTGACCTGTTGGCGGTACTGCTCGGCCGTGAGCTCGCCGCGTGCGTAGCGCTCGTCGAGGATCCGTCGGGCGTTGCTCCTGCGCGGGCCCACCGGGCCGGGCGAGTCGTCGCGGAACACCCGCACGGTCCACACAATGAGCAGCACGACCGCGCCTAGCGATAGCAACCCGTAGAGCCAGAGCCAGGCCGGGCTCATTCCGTATCCCCACATCATCCAGGTTCCTTTCCTGACGAGCACAAGTGATCGTGCCCCCCACGGTAGTCTCATTGCCCTTGCCTGGTACCCCTAGGGGGTATAGCGTAAGGGTATGCCTTCCCACCCGGATCACCACATCGACCAGCCCACCGACGGCGCCTCTCCGGCGGATCAGGCCGCGATGAATCACGCCGACACGGACCACGAATCGATGGACCACACCTCGATGGACCATGGGGCCATGGGACATGCCGGGCACGGCGATCACGTCGCCCGATTCCGCCAACTGTTCTGGCTGATGCTGGTGCTTGCCGTTCCCGTCGTGGTCTTCAGCGGCATGTTTTCCATGCTCCTGGGCTATGAGTTGCCCCACGCCGCCTGGGTCGCCTGGGTCTCGCCGCTGCTGGGCACGGTGATGTACGTCTGGGGCGGCCGCCCGTTCCTCACCGGCGCGGTGGCCGAGCTCAGGCAACGCTCTCCCGGCATGATGCTGCTCATCGCACTGGCGATCACCGTGGCGTTCCTCTCCTCCTGGGGCGCGAGCCTGGGCATCCTGGCCATGGAGCTCGATTTCTGGTGGGAACTCGCGCTGCTGATCGTGATCATGCTGCTCGGCCACTGGATCGAGATGCGCTCGCTGGCGCAGTCCTCGTCCGCGCTCGAATCGCTGGCGGCGCTGCTGCCCGACGAGGCCGAGCGGGTGGATGACGGCACCGTCACTCTTGTCGCTCCCGCCGACCTCGAGGTGGGCGACCTGGTCATCGTGCGACCGGGCGCCCGGATCCCCGCCGACGGACAGGTCACCGAGGGCACCGCCGATGTGGACGAGTCGATGATCACGGGCGAATCCCGTCCGGTGCGCCGCGGCCCCGGCGCCGCGGTCGTGGCCGGCACCGTCGCCACCGACACGGCCCTGCGGCTGCGGGTGACCGCGGTCGGCGACGACACCGCGCTCGCGGGCATCCGCCGGCTCGTCGCCGAGGCGCAAGCCTCGTCGTCGCGGGCGCAGCGCCTGGCCGATCGGGCGGCCGGCTGGCTGTTCTGGTTCGCGCTCGGTGTCGGTCTGCTCACCGCGATCGCGTGGACCCTGCTCGGCAGCCCGGAGGATGCCGTGATGCGCACCATCACCGTTCTGGTAATCGCCTGCCCGCACGCGTTGGGCCTGGCGATTCCGCTGGTGGTGTCGATCGCGACCGAGCGGGCCGCCCGCGGCGGGGTGCTCGTGACCGACCGGCTCGCCCTGGAGAGCATGCGTACCGTCGACACCGTGCTGTTCGACAAAACCGGCACTCTCACCCGGGGCGAACCCGTGGTCAGTCACGTGCACGCCGCCGCCGGTCACACCGAGGAGGACGTGCTCGCCCTGGCGGCCGCCGTGGAGGCCGACAGCGAGCATCCGCTGGCCACGGCCATCGTCGCCGCGGCCCGCGGCCGATCCGTTCCAGCGGCCACCGGGTTCCGGGCGGCCACCGCCGTGGGCGTGAGCGCCACGGTCGCCGGCCACGAGGTGGCGGTGGGCGGGCCGAGCCTGCTCAGCCGCCATCACGCCGAGCCGCTCGAGCACACCGACGCCTGGGCCGCCGAGGGCGCCATCGTGCTGCACGTGCTACAAGACGGCCGCGTGATCGGCGCCATCGGCCTCGCCGACGAGGTGCGGCCGGAATCGACGGAGGCCGTCGCCGCCCTGCACGCCCTGGGCATCGCGGTGGTGATGATCACCGGCGATGCCGAGGCCGTGGCGCACAATGTGGCCGCCCAGCTCGGCATCGACAGGGTCTTCGCCGGCGTGCACCCCGACCGAAAGGCCGCCGCCGTGGTGCAGCTGCAACAGGAAGGTCACCGGGTGGCCATGGTGGGCGACGGGGTCAACGACGCTCCGGCTCTGGCCCAGGCCGACGTGGGCATCGCCATCGGCGCCGGCACGGATGTCGCGATCGCCTCCGCCGGCGTCATCCTGGCCAGCGACGACCCCCGATCGGTGCTCTCGGTGATCGAGCTCTCCCGCGCCAGCTACCGCAAGATGACGCAGAACCTGTGGTGGGCCGCCGGCTACAACCTGCTCGCGGTGCCGCTGGCCGCCGGAGTCCTCGCCCCGATCGGCTTTGTGCTGCCGATGGAAGTGGGTGCGCTGCTGATGTCGGCCTCGACGGTGGTGGTGGCCGTGAACGCGCAGCTGCTTCGCCGCCTCGACCTGCGGCCCGAGGTGAGCACAGCCCGGGTGCTCGGCGCCCGCCACCCCGACGCCACGCCGAGACCGGTGTCCTGATGCGGGCGCCTCCGGCAGCACCCCGGAATCAGGAACCGCCAGCCCTGGCCCGCCCCGTCAGCCGGCGCACCGTTCTGGCCCTGGGCGGGCTGGGCGTCATTGCCGTGGCGGGCGGAGCGGCCGCGCTCTGGGCGACCTGGCCGTCGGGCACAGCCGGGTTCGTCGGCGGTGACGACCTGCACCAGCCCGACGAGCTGACGAGCAGCGGCGGGCTGCTCGATGTCACCCTCTCCGCCACACCGGCCACGACCGTGATCGGCGGGCGCAGCGCGAGGGTGCTCGGTTACAACGGCGGCCTGCCCGGCCCCACGCTGCGGCTCGTTCCCGGCGACCGGCTGCGGGTCACGCTGGTCAACGGCCTGGCCGGCCCGACCAACCTGCACGTGCACGGCCTGCACGTGTCGCCGGAGGGAAACGGCGACAACATGGCCGTCATGGTGAAGACCGGTGAGTCCTTCCACTACGAGTACCGGCTGCCGGCCGACCACCCGCCCGGCGTGTACTGGTACCACCCGCACCACCATGGCACCGTCGCCGACCAGGTCTTCGGCGGCCTGTACGGCACCATCGTCATCGACGACCCGGTGCCCACCGGGAGCAGCCGGGAACGGGTCCTGGTGATCTCGGACGTCACGCTCGACGGCGTCGGTGCGGTCGCGGACGCATCCGCCGCGGACCGGATGCAGGGCCGGGAGGGCGAGCTTGTGCTGGTCAACGGTCAATTGGCGCCTGTCCTGGCGCTTCGAACCGGCGAGCGCGAGAGGTGGCGGATCGTGAACGCCTGCGTCTCCAGATACCTCCGACTGCGCCTCGACGGTCAACGGTTGCAGCTGCTCGGCATCGACTCCGGTCGCCTCGAAAGACCGGCGGAGGTGGACGAGATCCTGCTCGCGCCGGGCAATCGGGCCGATGTCCTCGTCACCGCGGTGGAGGGCGGAACCGAGTTGCGCACCCTGGCCTACGACCGGGGCACCGCGACCTCCGGCGGCATGATGGGCGGCTCCGGTCAGGCCGCGACGGGCACCGAGGTCGCCCTCGCGACTGTCACGGTGACCGGGGACCCGGTGGCGGCGCCGGGGGCCGTGCCACGCCAGCCGGCACCGCTCGACCTGCGCGGTGCGACCGTGACGGCTCGGCGCGAACTCAGCTTCGACATGGGAATGGGTATGGGCGGCGGCTCGATGATGACTTTCACCATCAACGGGCAGGAGTTCGACCCGGAGCGCCTCGACACGACAGCGCTGGCCGGCAGCGTGGAGGAGTGGACGCTGCGCAACACGAGCGAGATGGACCATCCGGTGCACCTGCACGTGTGGCCGATGCAGATCGTCGATCGGGGCGGCACCGCCGAGGCTGCAGTCGTGTGGCGCGATGTGGTGAACGTGCCGGCCCGCGGGCAGACCACAGTGCGCATCAGTTTCGCCGACTTCGCCGGACGCACCGTCTACCACTGCCACATCCTCGACCACGAGGACGCCGGGATGATGGGGACGATCCTGGTGCGGTAAGCGGGTCCATCAGGCGCGAACCCTCGCCGACGATTCGGGCGCTGTCGGAACGATTGACCCGTTGGTCAGAGAACACGACTAGCCTCCATGGATGGCCGAAACACGAACACCCGCCGCGCCCCGCGCTGTGGAGCTCTACTGTCCCACCGCTGACGACTGGGCAGGCCTGCGCGATATCCGTCTCCGGTCCATCGCGAACTTCCCGTTGGGCTTCTTCGAATCATTCGCCGCCGTCCTCGCGCTCACCGAAACTGACTGGCGTCAGCGCGGCGCCCGGAACACCGAACCCACCAGCTTCCAGGTTGTCGCACGCACCCCCGGCGAACAGTGGGTCGGCACGATGGCCGCCTTTGTGTCCTCCGGTCCGCCGAGCTACCGGCCGGGCGAGCCGCCGATCGGCGGCCCGGTTCGCGCCAACCTGGTGGGCGTCTGGGTCGACCCCTCCTATCGCGGCCGCACCGGAGTGGCCACGCGACTGCTCGGCGCCGTCCGCACCTGGGTCGCCGACGAGCAGCACCTCGACCGGATCTACCTGCACGTTCACGAGAGCAATCACCGCGCCATCCGCTTCTACGAGAAGAACGGCGCCCGCCCCACCGGCGACTACATCACGGACCCGCACCGCACCTCGGAGCGGCACCTGGAAATGGTCCTGGCCGCGCAGGGCTGAGATGGACCTGCTCCTCGAATTCTGGACCCGCGTCTCGGCCACGAACGCTCCCCTGCCGGCTTTGACGGTGTGGGTGACCATCGCCGCGGCCGCCCTACTCGTGCTGGTGCCGCCGGCCTGGAAACTGACCCGGCACGGCATCACGATCGTGCACGAGGGCGGCCACGGGCTCGTCGCGGCTCTCGGCGGCCGCCGCCTGCAGGGCATCCGGCTGCACTCCGACACCTCCGGCCTCACCGTGAGCCGCGGCAAGCCGCGCGGTCCCGGCATGGTCTTCACCCTGCTCGCCGGGTACACGGCGCCGGCCCTGCTCGGGCTCGGGGCGGCGTGGATGCTCAGCCGCAGCCATGACATCGGCCTGCTCTGGGCGCTGCTTGCGGCGCTGGCGCTGCTGCTGGTGCAGATCCGCAACTGGTTCGGGCTGTGGTCGGTGGCGGTCACCGCGGCGGTGGTCTTCGCGGTCACCTGGTTCGGCTCGCCCACCGTGCAGAGCATCTTCGCCGTGCTGGTCACCGCGTTCCTGCAGCTCGGCGCCCTGCGCACCGTCGTCGAGCTGCAGGTCACCCGGTCGCGCCGCGGCGGCACCGCCTCGGACGCCGACCAGCTGGCCCGGCTCAGCCACCTGCCCGGCCTGTTCTGGGTGCTGGTGTTCTTCGCCGTGGCCGGCGCCTGCCTCGTCGGTGCGGCGAGACTGCTCGGCCTGGTCTAGCCGCAACGTCTCGACTTGCCGCAAAACGCCCCCTCAGACGCCCGGAGGGGGCACTGTGCGGCAACTCACGAACGGGCACTCCCGGCCGCCCCTAGAAGACGCTGGTGCCGAGCAGGGTGCCGACCAGCCAGGTGACGAAGAGTGCCGCGGCACCGCCGGTGACCACGCGCACGGTGGCGCGGGCGAGGCGACTGCCGCCGAGTCGGGCGCCGAGCGCGCCGGTGAGGGCCAGGGCCACCAGCACGGCGAGGAACGTCACCGGGACCCGGACGTTCTCCGGCGGTAGCAGTATCGCCAGCAACGGCAGGATCGCTCCGAGCGTGAAGGCCAGGGCCGAGGCGGCGGCGGCGTGCCAGGCGCTGGCCACATCCTCTTCGACGATGTTGAGTTCGAGCGAGAGGTGCGCCTTGAGGGCATCCTTCTCGGTGAGCTCGAGCGCCACCTGGCGGGCGGTGGCCGGGGCCAGCCCGCGCTCCTCGTAAAGGGTGGTGAGCACGTCGAGTTCGCCGGCCGGGTCGTCGCGCAGCTCGCGCTTCTGCTTCTCGATCATGGCGCGCTGGCTGTCACTCTGGCTGCTCACCGAGACGTATTCGCCCAGCGCCATCGAGATGGCCCCGCCGACGAGCCCTGCCGCGCCGGCCGCCACGATGGCCGGCGTGGAGGCGCCGGCACCGGCGACGCCGACCACGATCGCGGCCACGGACACGATGCCGTCGTTGGCGCCGAGCACGCCGGCGCGCAGCCAGTTGAGCCGGGTGGCCAGGCTGCCGCCCAGCGAAGCGCCCTCTGTTTGGGCGCGCGGTGCGGCATCCGGGGCGGCGTGAAAGGGCCTGAACAGCGGGGGCGAGAGGATGGCCATAGAGTCACCATAGGCACCCCCCGCCGACTCCGCCAGCCTGGAAAGCCTTGCCTAATCCCCCTGATCAGAGGATGGAAAGGCTAACCTAATCGGCGGCAATGCCCAGCTGTGGTCTGCGGCTGCCGCCTAGAACGGCACCCCGCACACGAGCGCGGCATTGGCGAACGCGGTGGCTTCCCCGGTGCGCACGAACACCCGCGCAGACGCCGAGAGCACCTTGAGGTCACCGTGTCCGATGTACTCGATGTCGGTGAAGCGCCCGCTCAGCCAGTCCCCGGCCTCCGTGCCCTGTGCCTCCGACGCGGCCACGCAACGCTCGACGACGAGTTCGCCCAGCAGCGCGTCGAGAACCTGCTCGAAGCGCGGCACGCCGTGCACCAGGGCAAGGTCGATCACCGGCACGCCGGCGGGTGCGGGCATGCCGCAGTCCGCGACGAGGACGATGTCACCGTGACCCAGGCGGCTGAGGGCCGCGTTCAGGTCGGCGTTCAGGATGCCGGCGCGTTTCACGGGTGTGCCTCGTTCTTCTCGGTGGCGGAGTCGACCGCCGAATCGGCGGCTGCATCGGGACGGACCTCGGGAAGGCTGTCGCCCTCGTGCGGATAGGACGGCTGCGTTCCCCGGGACTGCACTGCGAACGCCCCCACCCGCACGGCCAGCCGGGCCGCCTCGCGCAGGGTGTCGCCGGCGGCGAGCCGGGCGCTCACAGCGCCCACGAAGGCGTCGCCAGCGCCGGAGCTGTCGACCGCCTCCACGACGGGGGACGCCACCGTTTCGGTGCCCTCGGCGTCGGAGACGATCGCGCCGAGCGCACCGCGGGTGAGCACAACAGAGGCCACCCCCCACTCGCGCAGCCGGGCCACCGCCTCGGCGTCCGTCGCGGGTGGCGCTGTGCCGGGCGTGAGCTGCGCCAGGAGCAGCGCGGCCTCGTGTTCGTTCACGATCAGGGGGTCGGCGGCCGCGATCGTGGCGGGGTCGAGCTCGATCACCGGGGCCAGGTTGAGCACCAGGCGCCCGCGGGTCAGCCGGGCGGCGGCGGCGCTTCCTGCTGCGGGGATCTCGCCCTGCAGCACCACCACGGCGGCCCCGGCGATGAGGCCGGCGCTCTGGCCGACGACACCGGCATCCACCGCGGCGTTGGCCCCGGGGATGACGACGATGGTGTTCTCACCGTCGGCGGCCACCGTGATCAGGGCCAGGCCGGTGGGCCCGTCCACGGCCCGCACGCTGGACAGGTCGACCTGCGCGGATTCGAGGATGGCCGTGGCCGAGGAGGCCAGGGCGTCCAGGCCGACCGCGCCGACCATGCTCACCCGGGCGCCGAGCTGGGCCGCGGCGACGGCCTGGTTGGCGCCCTTACCGCCGGGCAGAACGGTGATCGAGGTGCCGATCAGAGTCTCGCCCGGCAGCGGATGACGCGCGACGGTGGTGACCTGGTCGGCGTTGATCGAGCCGACCACGACAACCCCGGTCAGGGTCGCCGCGGAGTCTGGGTGCGGGGTTGGCGGGGTCACTTGGAGAAGTCGCCCACGTTCGTCTTCGTGACGGCAACGACGTCGACGGGGACTGTCGCTTCGACATCCTCACCGTTGATGGCCTTGACGGCCAGTTCGATGGCGAGCTTGCCGAGTTCGGCGGGCTGCTGGGCGACGGTGGCGTAGAGCGAGCCGTCCGAGATGGCGGTCAGGCCATCCGCGGTGCCGTCGAAGCCCACAACGGACACCTCGGAGCCGGCGCGAGCGCCGAGAGCCTGGATGGCGCCGAGGGCCATCTCGTCGTTTTCGGCGAAGATGCCGGTGACACCGGGGTTGGCCTGCAGCAGGTTGGTGGTGACGTCGAGTGCGGAGGCCCGGTCGAAGTTCGCGGTCTGCTCGGCGACGACGGTGATGTCGGGGTAGGCGGCGATGCCCTCGTCGAAGCCGGCGCCGCGGTCGCGGCTGGCGGAGGTGCCCGATACGCCCTGCAGGGAGATGACGGTGCCCTTCTCCCCCATGGCTGCGGCGAGCTCGTCGGCAGCCTGCTTGCCGCCGGCGACGTTGTCACTGGCGACGAGGGAAGTCAGGTCGGCGTCGTTGACCGTGCGGTCGACGCCGATGACCGGGATGTCGGCGGCGATCAGCGCGTTCACCGAGGCGCTGGCGGCGTCGGAGTCGACCGGGTTGACGATGACGGCCTTGGTGCTTCCGGCGGTGGCCGTGGCCAGCTGGTTGGCCTGGGTGGCGGAGTCGTTCTGGGCGTCGACGATGTAGAGGTCGACGCCGGCCTCGTCGGCGGCGGCCTGGGCGCCGTCGCGCAGCTCGACGAAGAACGGGTTGTTCAGGGTGGAGATCGCGAGCACGATCTTCGGCCCGCTGGCCTCGTCGCCGCCGCCGCGGCCGCAGGCGGTGGTGCCGGCGAGGATCAGTGCTGCCGTGGCGGTGACGGCGGCGATACGGCGAAAGGAGGATGACTTCATTGTGTTTCCTTTGTTGTGGTGGGTCGGTGTGAGGTAAGTAGGGAAAAGGCTCAGCTGTTACGGGTCTTGCGGCGCAGCACGTCGGCGCCCACCGCGAGGGCGATGACCAGCCCGATGACCACCTGCTGCCAGAACGACGACACGTTGAGCAGGTTGAGTCCGTTGCGGATGACGACGAGCACCAGGGCGCCGATGAAGGTGCCGGAGATCTTGCCGAGCCCGCCGGAGAGCGACGCTCCGCCGATGACGACGGCGGCGATGGCATCAAGTTCGTAGCCGGCGGCGGCCTGCGGTTGGGCGGAGTCGAGCCGGCCGGCCAGGAGCAGTCCGGCCAGCGCGGCGAAGAGGCCGGCGAGGGCGAAGACCGTGACGATGATGCGCTTCACCGGCAGGCCGGAGAGCCGGGCGGCCTCGGCGTTGCCGCCGACGGCGTACATGGAGCGCCCGAGCACGGTGCGGTTGAGGATGAAGGAGGCCACCAGCGCGGCCAGGACCAGGATCACGATGGGCATCGGCACCGGGCCGATGTTGCCGCCGAGGAACGACACCTCAGGGGCGGTCTTGATCGGCCGGCCGTCGGAGATCACCAGGGTGAGGCCGCGGGCCACGCTGAGCATGGCCAGGGTGGCGATGAAGGAGGGCAGCTTGCCGTAGGCGTTCGCGGCGCCGTTGATGACGCCGGCGAGCAGGCCCACGACGAGGCCGCCGACGAGCGCCATCCAGCCGGGCAGGCCGGCGCTGACGAAGAACCAGCCGGAGGCCATGGCCGAGAGGGCCGCGACGGCGCCGACAGACAGGTCGATGCCGCCGGCGACGATGACGAAGGTCATGCCGAAGGCGAGCACCGCCACTGTCGACACCTGGATGCCGATGTTGAGCAGGTTCTGGCCGGTCAGGAAGTCCGGCGTGGCGATGACCAGGGCGATGCAGAGCACCACCAGGCCGACCAGGGCGCCGTTGTTGGCCAGGAAGGTCTTGTAGTCGAAGGAGCGTCGGGTGGGCGCGAGCGTGGTCGTGGACATGGTTTCAGTTCCTTCGGTTTCAGCGCTGCGCGGCGACGTCGCGGGCAGCAAGAGTCATGACGGTGTCTTGGGTGGCATCCGCTGCGCTGAGTTCGCCGGCCAGCCGGCCGTCGCGCATGACGAGGATGCGGTCGCTCATGCCCAGGATCTCGGGCAGTTCGCTGGAAACCATGACGATGGCTCCACCGGCTGCGGTGATCGAGTTCATCAGTTCGTAGATTTCGACCTTGGCGCCCACGTCCACACCGCGGGTCGGTTCGTCCAGCAGCAGCACCGTCGAGGCGGCGATGATCCACCGGCCGAAGACGGCCTTCTGCTGGTTGCCGCCGGAGAGTGAGCGGATCGGCTGGTCGATGGTGTGCATCCGGATGCGCAGCTTCTCGGCCACGGCCTCGGCGCGGCGGCGCTGGCCGGTGAAGTCGGCCAGGCCGAGCTTGGCGCTGGAGGCCAGGGTGGCGTAGCCGAGGTTGTCGTTGACCGAGGCGTCCAGCACCAGGCCCTGGCCCTTGCGGTCTTCGGGCACGTGGCCGATGCCGGCCCGGATGGCCGCCTGGATGTCACCCTTGGGCAGCTGCGCACCGCGTACGGCGACGGAGCCGGTGTCGTATTTGTCGGCGCCGGCGATGGCGCGGATCAGTTCGGTGCGGCCGGCCCCGACGAGCCCCGCGATGCCGAGCACCTCGCCGGCGCGCACGGTGAAGCTGATGTCGTCGAAGTGGCCGGCGCTGGTGAGGTTGGTCACCGTGAGCACCTCGGTGAGCGCGGGAGTCTCGTCGGCGCGGCGCGGGAACTGGTCCTCGATGCTGCGGCCGACCATGAGCTTGACCAGCTCGTCTTCGGGAGTGGAGGCGGGAACCTCGGCGATGAAGTGGCCGTCGCGGATGACGGTGACGGTGTCACCGACCTCGGCGATCTCGTCGAGGTGGTGGCTGATGAAGAGCATGCCGACGCCCCGCTGGCGGAGGTCGGCCATCACGGCGAACAGGGCCTGGGTCTCGTGCCGGGTGAGCGCGGCGGTGGGTTCGTCGAGGATCAGCAAACGTGCGTTGATGCTCAGGGCCTTGGCGATCTCCACCAGCTGCTGCCGGGCGATGCCGAGCTGACCGACCGGGGTGTCCACGTCGATCTCGAGGCCGATCAGCGCCAGTGCCGCGCGGGCCTGCCGGCGGAGTTCCTTGCGGTCGACCATGCCGAGCTTGGTGGGCATCCGGCCGAGCATCACGTTCTCGGCCACGCTCATGGTGGCCACGAGGTTGAGTTCCTGGTGGATGGTGGCGATGCCGTGTTCTTCGGCGGCGCGGGTGCTGGGAAGGCTGGTCACGGCGCCGTCGACGAGGATCTGGCCGCCGTCGGGCTGGTAGACGCCGGCGACCATTTTGATCAGGGTGGACTTGCCGGCGCCGTTCTCGCCGAGCAGCACCTGCACCTGGCCGGGGTAGACACTCACGGTCACGTCCTGGATGACGGTGACCTGGCCGAAGGTCTTTGTCACGTTCTGTAAGGTGATCAGGGGTTTCACGGTCATTGCTGGCTCCTTTGCTCAGGCTGTGTCGTGGGGCGGATGGGCGTGGCCGAGGAGGCCCGCACAATCAGTTCGCTGGGTAGCACCACCGACTCCGGGGTGTGCCCGGCGATCACCTGCAACAAAAGGTCAACGGCGATCCGGCCCATGTCTTCGACGCTGTGCGCGATGACGCTCAGCGCCGGGTTGAGCAGCGCGAACCACTCGATGTCGTCGAAGGCGACGAGGGCGATGTCGGTGCCGATTCGCAGACCGAGCCTGTGCAGGATGCTGATGGCGCCGACGGCCATCAGGCTGTCGGCGGCGAGCAGAGCGGTGGGCGGGTTGGTGAGGTCCATCAGGGTGTGCACGCCGGCCGAGCCGCTGGCGGCCTGGTAGTCGCCGAAGTAGACCAGCTCCGGGTCCTGGCTGAGGCCGGCCTCGGCGACGGCGCGGGTGAAGGACGCGAAGCGGTCCCGGCCGGTAGAGGTGGCCTGTGGGCCCGAGATGTAGCCGATCCGGGTGTGGCCCTGTTCAGCGAGGTGCCGCACGGCCTGGCGGATGCCGGTCTCGCTGTCGGTGGTGACGCTGGGCAGGTCGAGGCCGGGAACGGTACGGTCCACGAGCACCGTGGGAATCTCGCGCTCGATCAGGGCGCGCAGCCGGCCGCCGTCGTCGCCGACGGGGGCGACGATCACTCCGTCGACCCGACGGGAGATGAGGGTGTCGAGGTAGCGGTCCTGCTGGTCGTTACGCTCGTTGGCGTTGCCGAGCAGGGTGACGTAGCCGGCCGAGAGGGCGGCCTGTTCGGCGGCGTGCGCGAGGTCGGCGAAGAAGGGGTTGCGCACATCCGGTACCAGCAGGCCGAGGGAGTTGGACCGGGTGGACCGTAGGGCCTGGGCCTGGGCGTTGGGCTGGTAGTCCAACTCGGCGGCCGCGGCGGCGACGCGTTCGCGGGTGTCGGCCGAGGTGGCCGGGTTGCCCGACAGGACCCTGGAGGCCGTGCCCACCGAGACGCCAGCGAGGGCGGCGACGTCCTTGATCGTTACGGCTTCCACAGCCACTCCCTTGTGTGTGCGTGCTTGGTATTGCTGATGACTCCGGCGACCCGTGGAATCGTTTCCATGGAATCGTTTCCATCGTACGTCGCGGAACAAGACGTGTCAACCGGGCCGGCTGATCCGACCCGGGTGGACTGCGCAGATCCGGTCAGCGGCGCCCGACGAAGGTGTCCATCGAGCTGTACACGCCGAAGACCCGGCCGGCCACGACATCCCAGGCCGCCAGCGGCAGCACGCCGCGCAGTTTCTTGGAGAAGCCGACGGTCCACGGCATCAGCAGCTGGGGCGAGCCTGCGAGCATCGCCCGCCAGACCCGGTTGACCACGTACTCCGGGGTCATCACGGGGGTCAACAACGGGCCGCGGGCGCCGTCGAACATGCCCGTGGAGATGTAGCTGGGCGCGATGGTGCTCACCCGCACGTGGTCGAAGCCCTGCTGGGCGAGCTCGAGGCGCAGCGAATCGCTCCAGGTGATCACGGCGGCCTTGGAGGCCGCGTAGACGCTCATTCGCGGGTTGGAGAGCATCCCGGCGGCGGAGGCGATGTTGACGATGCGCGATTCGCGGTACGGGTTGCGCATCATGGCGGGCAGGAACTCCCGGGTGATGTACATCGGGGCCAGGGCGTTCACCTGCATCGTGGCGCGGGTGTCGTCGCCGTTGTCGTGCTCCCAGAAGAACGACCCGCGCACGATGCCGGCGTTGTTGATCACGATGTCGGGGTTGCCCACCTCGGTGCGCACCCGCTGGGCGGTCTGCGCGATCGCGCCGAGGTCGGCGATGTCGACGACGTATGGGGCGATCTGGGTGCTGCCGCCGGCACGTTCGGTGAGGATGGCGGCGGTCGCCGTGAGCGCGGCGGCGTCCCGGTCCCACAGGATCACGGCCCGTGCGCCCTCGGCGACGGCCCGCTCGGCGTAGAGGCGGCCCATGCCCACGGCGGCGCCGGTGATCAGCACGCGGGCTCCGGAAACGGTTCGAGTCATGGGTCAATCATCCCAACTCCTGGGCGTGAAGGCCGGCGTCCTCGCCCGCGCGCCCGACACCCGATTACTACGTTGCGTTGCAGAGGGGCGTGCGCCGGCCCGGCCGGCTGGATAGCGTCGAGAAAACGTCGACCTCCCAACCGATCGGACGCCCATGTCTGCCAGCACCGCCACGAGCACCGCCGCCCGCCGCGCCGCGGGGCTCGGCGGCGTGTCGGAGCGCGACCGGACCGTCCGGCCGGCGACCACCAAGGCGGCCCTCGCCGTGGAGTTCGCCGGGCTGGGGCGCACCTTCGCGCCGAGCAGCGGCACCGTGGCATCCGGTGCCGCCCGCCCGGTGCTGCGCGACGTGTCGCTCACCGTGCGTCCCGGCGAGGTCCTCGCGATCCTCGGCACCAGCGGCTGCGGCAAGTCCACCCTGCTGCGCATCGCGGGCGGGCTGGACTCCCCCAGCACCGGCTCGGTGCAGATCGACGGCACGCCAAGCACCGCCTTCGACACCCGCTGCGCGGTGGGGTTCCAGGAGCCGCGCCTGCTGCCCTGGCGCACGGTGGCGGCCAATGTGTCCCTCGGCCTGCCGCGCGGCACCGCACGCGAGGCCGGCCGCGCCCGCGTCGCCGAGCTGCTCGAACTCGTGGGCCTCACGGCCTTCGCCGGGCACCGGCCCGCCGCGATCTCCGGCGGCATGGCGCAGCGCGCGTCGCTGGCCCGCGCCCTGGCCCGCAACCCCGGCGTACTGCTGCTCGACGAACCCTTCGGCGCACTGGATGCCCTCACCCGGCTCAAGATGCAGGACCTCCTACTCGACGTGCACGCCGCCGCCCCCACCACGGTGCTGCTCGTCACCCACGATGTCGACGAGGCTCTGCAGCTGGCCGACCGGATCATCCTGCTCGGCCAGGAGCCGGCCTCGACGGGTGCCGCACAGGCCGTCGGCGGCGCCACGACACCCGGTGCCACGATCGTGCAGGAACTCACCGTGCCCGGCAACCGGCCCCGCGACCGCGGCTCGGCGGAACTCGCCGAGCTGCGCGGGCGCCTCCTCGCGGGCCTCGGCATCGACCGGCACGGCGAGGCCCGAGGTGTCGCCTCGAACACCGGCATCCCGCACTTCCCCTACTGACCAGCCCGACCCCCTCCACGTTCCACCGCACCACATCCACAGCATGGATGCCCGTTCCCCGCCCGCACCCAACGAGAGACTCGCCATGAAGAAACGCTTCACCGCCACCGCCCTGATCGCCTCCGCCGCGGCCGCCGCCCTGCTGCTCACCGGCTGCGTCGCCGGTGAGAACCAGCCCGCCGCCGAGGCAGCCGTCAGCACCGACGACGACGCCGGCATCGTCACCCAGGGCGGCGAGCTCAACATCGACTTCGCCACCTACAACCCGCTCAGCCTGGTGATCAAGGAGAAGGGTTGGCTCGAAGAGGCCCTCGCCGACCAGGAGATCACCGTCAACTGGGTGCAGTCCGCCGGTTCGAACAAGGCCAACGAGGCCCTCCGCGCCAACGCCATCGACGTGGGCTCCACGGCCGGCTCCGCCGCGCTGCTGCACCGCTCGAACGGCTCGCCCATCCAGGTCATCGACATCTACTCGCAGCCCGAATGGGCCGCCCTCGTCGTCCCGGACGGCTCCGAGATCACCTCCGTCGCAGACCTCAAGGGCAAGCAGATCGCCGCCACCCAGGGCACCGACCCGTACTTCTTCCTGCTGCAGGCGCTCGAAGAGGCCGGCCTCGGCCTGGACGACGTCACCGTGCAGAACCTGCAGCACGCCGACGGCTGGGCCGCCCTGCAGAACGGCTCGGTCGACGCCTGGGCCGGACTCGACCCGATCATGGCCGGTGCCGAAGCCGCCGGTGCGGAGCTCATCTACCGCAACGTCGACTTCAACAGCTACGGCTTCCTCAACGCCACCGAGGCCTTCATCACCGAGAAGCCGGATGTGGCCCAGACCGTCGTCGACGTCTACGAGCACGCCCGCGCCTGGGCGCTGGCGAACGAGGAGGAGACCGCACAGATCCTCGCCGACGTCGCCGGACTCGACCTCGCGGTCGCCACGAAGGTCATCACCGAACGCTCCAACCTCGACGTCGACAACGTCCCCGGCGACGCCCAGATCGACGTCCTCACCACGATCGGCCCGATCTTCGTCGAGACCGGCGACGTGCTCGAGCAGAGCCAGGTCGACGACGCCCTCGACAGCATCGTGAACGACACCTTCGCCACGAAGGCCGACCCGACGATCATCGAGTAGCCCGGTGGATGCCGCGCCGGCCGCACGCAGGCCGCCGCGGCATCCGCCTCACCGCCTCGGTTTCACCGCCACACCCATCCCGCACGAAAGGCCACCGATGACCGAGACCCTCGCCCCGGACACGGCGCCCGTCGTGCGCCGGCCGTTGACGTCGCGGCGGAGCGCACGCATCCTCGGCGGGCTGCTCCTGCCGGTGCTGATCCTGATCCTGTGGCAACTCAGCACCGCCCTCGGCCTGGTCACGGTGTCCCAACTGCCATCTCCGGCCATGGTCTGGATCGCCACCGTCGACCTCTTCGACCGCGGCGAACTCACCCTCTACGTGGCCATCTCCACCCAGCGAGTCCTCATCGGGTTCGCCATCGGCGCCGCGCTGGGCCTGGCCGCCGGGTCGCTGGTGGGGCTCTCCCGCGCCGCCGATGTGCTCTTCGCGCCCACCCTCGGCGCCATCCGGGCCGTGCCGTCGCTGGCCTGGGTGCCGCTGCTGATCATCTGGCTGAAGTACGGCGAGGAATCCAAGATCGTTCTCGTCGCCATCGGCGCCTTCTTCCCGGTCTACACCACGGTCGCGCAGGCACTGCGGCACGTGGACCGCCAGCTCGTTGAGGCCGGCCGCGCCTTCGGGTTACGCGGGGTGCGGCTGTTCACCGCCGTGCAGCTGCCCGCCGTGATCCCGTCGGTGATCTCCGGGCTGCGGCTCGCGCTGGCCCAGGCCTGGCTGTTCCTGGTGGCCGCCGAGTTGCTCGGCGCGTCGATGGGGCTGGGCTATCTGCTCTCCATCTCGGGCACGAACGGCCGCATCGACCGCATCCTGCTCGCCATCATCCTGCTCGCTCTGCTCGGCAAGCTCACCGACGCCATCCTGGGCGTGTTCGAAAAGTGGGCCATCACCAAGTGGGCCTGACCGGCGCCCGCGGCACGCGTCAGGCGCCGCGGCACGCGGCAGGCGCCGCGGCACGCGGTAGAGCCTGTGCCGCCGCGACGAAGACCTGCCGCGAGCGGCCACCCGCCCGGCCGCGCAGGTTACGCCGCATTGCGCCGCTGCCTGCAATGGATGCCCGCGCTGCGTAGCGTCGAAAGCGCCCGATAGTCCGCCATCAGAACCAGCCGCCGGAGTGTGCCCATGCCGAACCTCGACACCAGCACCAGCACCAGCACCAGCACCAGCACCAGCACCAGCACTCACGCCAACACGGACACCCACCCCCCGGCCACCCGCGCTGCCACCGCGGACTGGACCGACACCAGCGCCACCATCCGCAACCTCTCCACCGAGCACCGCCGCTACCCGGCGCCGGCCGCGTTCGCCGCGCGGGCCAATGTCGACGCCTCCTGGTACGAAAAAGCCGCAGCCGACCCGGTCGCCTTCTGGACCGAGCAGGCCAAGCGCCTGGACTGGGCCGAGCCCTGGCACACCGACCACACCTGGCAGCCGCCCGCCCCGGATGCCGACGGCGTCTTGAGCGTGCCGCGAGCGGAGTGGTTCGCCGGCGGAAAACTGAACGTGGCGGTGAACTGCGTCGACCGGCACGTGGCCGCCGGCCGCGGCGACAAGGTCGCGTTCCACTTCGAGGGCGAACCCGGCGACCGGCGCACCCTCACCTACGCCGACCTCGAAAGAGAGGTCGCCCGCGCCGCGAACGCGCTCACCGCCCTCGGCATCGAAAAGGGCGACAGGGTCGTCATCTACCTTCCGGTGATCCCCGAGACGATCATCATCACCCTCGCGGTCGCCCGCCTCGGCGCCATCCACTCCCTGGTGTTCGGCGGCTTTTCGGCCGAGGCACTGCGCTTCCGGGTGGAGGACACCGGCGCCAAGCTGCTCGTCACCACCGACGGCCAGTTCCGCCGCGGCCAGGCCGTGCCGGTGAAGGAAGCCGCCGACGAAGCCGTGTCGGGCACAAACCAGATCGAGCACGTGCTCGTGGTGCGCCGCACCGGCGACCTGACCCCGGACATCCCCTGGACGACCGGTCGCGACGTGTGGTGGCACGACACCGTCGACACGGCGTCCGCCACCCATGAGCCGGAGTTCTTCGACGCCGAGACGCCGCTGTTCATCATCTACACCTCGGGCACCACCGGCAAGCCGAAGGGCCTGGTGCACACCAGCGGCGGTTACCTCACCCACGCGTCCTGGAGCCACTGGGCCGTCTTCGACGCCAAGGACGACGACGTGCACTGGTGCACCGCCGACCTCGCCTGGGTCACCGCGCACAGCTACGTGCACTACGGCCCGCTCTCCAACGGCACCACCTCGGTGATCTACGAGGGCACCCCGAACACTCCGCACCCCAGCCGGCACTTCGAGATCATCCAGCGCTACGGCGTCACCACCTATTACACGGCGCCCACTCTGATCCGCACGTTCATGACCTGGTTCCCCACTGGATTGCCGAGCGAACACGATCTGTCCAGCATCCGTCTGCTCGGCTCGGTCGGCGAGGCGATCAACCCCGAGGCCTGGGTGTGGTTCCGGGAGAACATCGGCGCCGGCCACGCCCCGATCGTGGACACCTGGTGGCAGTCAGAGACCGGCGCCGCCGTGATGGCGCCGCTGCCCGGAGTGAGCACGCTCAAGCCAGGTTCGGCCCTGCGCGCCCTGCCGGGCCTGAGCGCCCTGGTGGTGGATGACGCGGGTCAGCCGGTTCCGCACGGCACCGGCGGCTATCTGGTGCTGGCCGGCACCTGGCCGGGCATGGCCCGCACGGTGTGGGGCAACCCGGAGCGCTACCGCGACTCCTACTGGGCACGGTTCGCCGAGCAGGGCTACTTCTTCTCCGGCGACGGCGCGAAGTACGACGATGACGGCGACATCTGGCTGCTCGGCCGGGTCGACGACGTGATCAACGTGTCCGGGCACCGGCTGTCCACCATCGAGATCGAGTCGGCACTGGTGTCGCACCCGGCGGTCGGCGAGTCCGGCGTGGTGGGCGTAGCCGATGCCACCACCGGCGAGGGCATCGCCGCGTTCGTGATTCCCGCGGTGGCCCCGGCAACGGATGACCCGGCCGCCTGGCTGGCGCTGGCGGCCGAGCTGGCCCCGCAGTTGCGGGCGCACATCACCCACGAGATCGGCGCGGTGGCCAAGCCCCGGGACGTGTTCCTGGTGCCCGACCTGCCCAAGACCCGCTCCGGCAAGATCATGCGCCGGCTGCTCGGCGACATCGTCGACGGCCGCCCGCTCGGCGACGTCACCTCGCTGCAGGACGACACCGTGCCCGGCCGCATCCAGTCGATCGTGGCCGCCGCCCGCGCCGAGCCATCACCCCGCGAAAGCGGTCGTGTGGCTGCCACCCCGCGCTGAGGCAGCACCACGGCCGCTCTCGCGGGCACCACCGCTCGCGCGGGTCAGGGGCGGGCGGCCGCCGCGAGCACCTGGCGAACGGTGTCGGGGTGGCTGAGGATGCGGAAGTGCCCGCCGGTGTCGATTCGCACGTTCTCGGCGCCCGTCAGGATGCTGCCATCCGGGATGTGCGGATCGAACCGCCCGAACACCGACACGATCCGGTCGTTCAGCCGGGCATCGGCGCCGAGGGCGGCGAGCTGCGGGTCGGTGCCGGCGAACGCGCGCAGGCTGGGAGTGGGCATGTACCTGGCGTATCGCGAGCCGGAGAACGGGGTGCTCACCGCCACCATCCGCTCGACACGATCGTCGGGGTCAAGCTGCGTCATCAGGTACTTGCCGATCAGGCCGCCCTTGCTGTGCGCCACGATGACCAGGCGGTTCAGCTCGCGATCACGCAGGTACTCGGCCACGATCTCGGCCGACGGCACCACCGGCCGCCGGTTGGTGTGCAGCGGCGTCACCACGTGCACCGGATGCCCGGCGTCATGCAGCGCCTGGATCAGCGGCCGCATGAAGTGCCAGCTCTCGTAGATCCCTGGGATGATCAGCACCGGCGCCGCCTCGCCCGAGGCGTAGTCGTCGGGGTGCGTGCGGGCGAGGGCACCACTCACCTGGGCGAGAACGGCGTACCGGTAGTCCAGCAGCCAGGAGCCGGCGTTCCGCAGGCCGACGCAGAGCAGGCCCCGCGCCGACCGACCAGGCTTGCGGGTCATGGCGTGACTGGCTCACCATCAGGAGCGGCCGTGCGGGCGTACTCCCGGATGCCGGCCGCCGTGTCGACCGCGGCGCTGAAGTGCACGAGGTGGCGGCCGGGCAGCTCGAGCAGCTTCCCGCGTGTAGCCTGCGCGGCGAGGTGCACGCCCCAGTCGTGGCGTGACACCGGGTCGTCCTCTCCCCGGATCACCAGGGTCGGCGCGTACACCTCCCGCAGCCGCAGGTCGGTGCGGTAGGCGAGCATCGGCCGCAGGGTGGCGAGGTACCAGCGCGGACCGCACAGAAGGTAGTCGCGCACCACGATCATGGTGCCGTTGACAGGTTCCTTCAGGGTGTCCCGGCCGAGGGCAAGAGCCTGGCGCAGCGCCGAAGATCGGGTGGGGTCGGTGACACCACCGATCAAGACGAGGTGGGCGACCACTGTCGGGTGGCGCACGGCCGTCTCGGTCACGAACTGGGCGCCCATCGAATGCCCGACCAGTACGACGGGCCGCCCGCTCAGCATCGGCAGCAACTCGCCGAGGTAGTCGGCGTACTGCTCGATCGACACCCCGTCCGCGGGCTTGGGCGAGCGGCCGAAGCCCGGCAGGTCCACCGAGTGCACCGCGCCCGTGGCGGCCAGCTCGGCGTGCATCCGGTCGAAGTAACGGTGCGACATGCCGATGCCGTGCACCAGGACGAACACCGGCGCATCCGGCGCATCCGGACCCGGTGTCGAGCGCACAGTGACGGATGCGCCGCTCTCCGGCAGCAGCAGCTCACGCACGCGACCGTCTCCGCTTGCTCGACGTGGTCGTCGTGGGGACCTGCGGGTCATCGGGAGCATCGGTCACTCCTGCGGAACGCGCACGCGCAGGCCGCCGGGCAGCACCCGCGCCTTGAACGCCGTGGCGGTGCCGAAACCGTCGCCGTCGAGTTCGATCTCCTCGGGGTGGCTGAGCTTCACGGTGATCTGGCGGCCCTTGACGTAGTTGAGGGCCTCGACCTCCTTGGTCATCATGCGCCGGCCGAGCGGCGTGCGGCGCAGCACGCCGTTCTCCCACAAGACCTTGACGACGATCTGCACCCAGTGTACGAAGCCCTCCGGGCGCAGCATCAGCATCTCGAACTGCCCGTCGTCGATGACGGCCTCCGGCAGCAGCAGCACGTTGGCGGTGAGGGTACCGGTGTTGCCCACGATCACGGTGTGCGCGCGCACCGACTTGGTGGGGCCGCCGTCGAGGCTGTAGCGCAGGCGCAACTGGTTGCGGTCACGCAGGGCCGTGATGATCGCGCCCACATAGGCGAGCCAGCCGATCTTGGCCTTGAGCTCGTCGTTGGTGCTGGCGAGCATCTTGGCGTCCAGGCCCAGGCCGGCCATCACGAGGAACGCGTGCTTGCTGACGCTGTCGTCCTCGTGCCGGATCTCGATCCGGGCGATGTCGACCTTGCGGTCCTTGCCGCTGAAGGCCGTGCCGATCGAGTGTTCGAGGTCGTCGAGCGTGAGGTTGAGGTTGCGGGCCAGGAGGTTACCGGTGCCGGACGGCAGCAGGGCCAACGCCGCGTCACTGCCGTGCACGACCTCGGCCACCGCACGCACGGTGCCGTCGCCGCCGGCGGCGATCACCATGGTGGCGCCGGCATCGATCGCGGCCTGGGCTGCGCCCTGCCCCGGGTCTTCCTTGGAGGTTTCGAACCAGAGGGTCTCCCCCCAGCCGGCCTTGGCCTCTTCGGCGGCGACGGCGCGTTTGATGTCGTCGAGGTTCACCTTGATGGGGTTGTAAACCACGGCGGCCAGTCCGGCTGCGCTCTCCCGGGCGGGCGCGGCATCCGCGGTCGCGGTCTTGTCGTCGATCGGGTCGTCGGTCGGAATGTCGGTCGGGATGTCGGACGGTGTCGACATGCGCGCTCTCCTCAGGCAGATGAGCGGATGATTCCGCTCGGGTGAATCCCGCGGCAGCCGGCAGGCTCAGCGTGCGGGTGCACCAACGCTACACGCCTCGCTTGGGAAGGGTTCTGTGAGCCGCGCCGCGCCTGGCACCCGATCGCTGGGATGATGGAGGGGTGACTGCTGCCTCCCAGACTCCGCTGCCGGCCTCTACCCGCTCGCGGCGGGCCTCCCGGTTGGCCTGGCCCGCCTTCGGCATCGCCCTGCTGGTGATCCTCATCGACCAGGCCTCCAAGTGGTGGGCCGAGGCCGAACTCGCCGATGGCAGGGTCATTCCGGTGATCGGGGACATCATCCGTTTTGTGCTCGTCTACAACCCCGGCGCCGCATTCTCGATCGGCTCCGACTTCACCTGGGTGTTCGCGGTGCTCGCCGCCGGCGCCGTGGTGTGGATCACCATGCTCACCTGGCGGGTCGAGTCCCGCGGCTGGATGGTCGCCCTCGGCCTGCTGCTCGGCGGTGCCACCACCCACCTCGGTGACCGGCTCTTCCGCGAGCCCGGCTTCGCCCGCGGCCACGTGGTGGACTTCATCGGCTACGGCAACCTGTTCATCGGCAACGTCGCCGACATCGCGATCTTCGCCGGCGCAATCATGCTGGCGATCCTCACCGTGATGGGCGTGCACCTGCGCCGCCCGGATGCGGAGCCCGCCGAGGCCGGCGCCGCTGCCTCCACCAGTTCCTCCACACCGGAGGACCCCGACACCAGGCTGTAAGTCGACCCGGGCGATGCTACCGTCTGAGGCATGGACACGATGATGCTCGAAGGGGTGACCTTGCTGGCCGACGACGTGGCCGGCATGGCCGACTTCTACGAGCATGCGCTCGGGTTCGAGGTGACCGTGCGAGAGCCGGACTACGTGGCGCTCGGCGGCCCCATCGGGGTGCGGCTCGCCATCTTCCGGCGCGCCGGCATGGGAGCGCACACCCACGACCATCCGTCGTTCGTGGCGCCGCGAAGCGGCCAGGCCGTGGAGCTGAACTTCCAGTGCGGCACCCCGAACCAGGTGCGCACCCGGTTCGCCGAGCTCGTCGAGCGTGGAGCGGTGGCCATCGCCGCACCAGCGGAGCGCGACTGGGGGCACCTGACCGGCTTCTTCGCCGACCCCGAGGGCAACATCCATTCACTGTTCGCGGTGCTGCCAGCCTGACGCCGTTTCCGCGGCCGCGCCGCCGCCACCCCTAGGCTGGGCCCATGCGCTTCGGACTCTTCATTCCCCAAGGCTGGCGTCACGACCTCGTCGGCATCGACCCCGCCCAGCAGTGGGCCACCATGAGCGGCCTCGCCGCGCACGCGGATGCCGGCGCTTGGGAATCGATCTGGGTGTACGACCACTTCCACACGGTTCCGGTGCCCAGCGAGGAGGCCACCCACGAGGCGTGGACCCTGATGAGCGCCTTCGCCGCCACCACCAGTCGGGTGCGGCTCGGCCAGATGTGCACCTGCATGAGCTACCGCAACCCCGCGTACCTGGCCAAGGTGGCCTCCACGATCGACATCATCTCCGGCGGCCGCGTCGAGATGGGCATCGGCGCCGGCTGGTACGAGCACGAGTGGCGTGCATACGGTTACGGCTTCCCGCGTGCCGGCGAACGCCTCTCCCGTCTCGATGAGGGTGTGCAGATCATGCAGCAGGCCTGGACCACCGGCACCGCCACCCTCGACGGCGAGCACTACCAGGTGGACGGCGCCATCGTGCGGCCGTTGCCGCTGCAGGAGGGCGGCATCCCGATCTGGATCGCCGGCGGCGGCGAGAAGGTCACCCTGCGCATCGCGGCGCAGTACGCGAACTACACCAACTTCGACGGCACCCCAGAGGGCTTCACGCACAAGAGCGACCTGCTGCGCGAGCACTGCGCCACCCTCGGCACCGACTTCGACGCCATCGTGCGCTCGGCCAACTACAACACCGTGATCGGCCGCGACGAGGCCGAGGTCACCGAACGGCTGGATGCCATCGAGGCCCGGGTCACCCCGTATCTCGGCGTCGACGGCGCGGCGAGCTTCATGGCCGAGTACCGCAGCGGCGAGGCGCAGGGCGTGGGCACGCCCGAGCAGATCGTGGAGCGCCTGAACGACATGAAGCAGCGCGGCCTCGGCTACGCGATCCACTACTTCCCCGAGGCGGCCTACGACAGGTCCGGCCTGGAGCTGTTCGAGCGCGAGGTCATGCCGGCCCTGCTGTAGCGCTCGCCCGTCGCCCGCCCGCCCCTTCTCGGTGTCGGGCGGCGACGGATGCGATAATCGAACAGGTCGCGACAGCCTGCCAGGGCTGGTTCCGACCGAGAGTCCCGCGTGCACGACTCGGGCGGATACGAAACCCAGCGGCACAAGATCGGACACCATGTCCAGCACGAACACCCCCGACGGCGCCCAGAGCACCGAATCGGGAAGCATCAACACCCCCGCAGACATCCACTGGCGTGACGGCGACACCGAGCACACCGCCCGCTGGCACTCCGAGGGCGGCTGGCCGGCCCCCAAGCGTGTGGTCGTCGTCGACGACACCCTCACCGCGGATGCCGCGTACAGGCTGGCGAAGTCCGGCACCGGCCTGCTCTGGCAGGGCGACTTCCAGAACGCCCGGCAGTTGCTCACGGCGATGGCCCGTCGCGTTGACCGGCACCGACGCACTCCCAGCGACTCGCTCAAGGCCGCGTTCGAGGTGGGCCGCACCGAGGCCATGCGCCGCGCCCGGCTGTTGGGCCTGGTGCTCGTGTCCCTCGACGCCGACCACACCCTGAGCCTCCGCCGCGCCCCCGACGTGCGTCAGGCCTGCGATGAGGCGTACGGCCCCAGCACCACCGCGTCGGTCACCTCGCTCCGCGAACTGCTCGGCGTGATCGGCGCGCACGAGTGGCGCGTCAAGGGTGTGCCGGTCGCGGCGCTCGGCGCGAGCATCCACCCGCACTACGGCGTCTTCTCGCCGGTTCGCGGCGAATACCTCGGCCTCGTCGCCACCGCTCCGCTACCCGCGACAGGGTCGGCGTTCGACATCGGCACCGGCTCCGGCGTCATCGCCGCGATCCTGGCCCGCCGCGGCATCGACAAAGTGGTGGCCACCGACACGTCGGCGCGCGCGCTGGCCTGCGCCGGAGAGAACCTGAAACGACTGGGCCTGGGCGACCGGGTCGACGTTCTCGACGCCGATCTGTTCCCGGCGGGTCGGGCCGACCTTGTGGTCTGCAACCCGCCCTGGCTGCCGGCCTCGGCCGCGACGAGCACCGACGCCGCCGTCTACGACCCCGACAGCAGCATGTTGCGCGGCTTCCTGGCCGGGCTCGCCGGGCACCTCACCGATGGCGGCGAGGGCTGGCTGATCCTCTCCAACCTGGCCGAGCTGCTCGGGTTGCGCTCCCGCGGCGCGCTGCTCGACCTCATCGACGACGCCGGCCTCACGGTGATCGCGCGCCTCGACACCCGCCCCACCCATCACAAGGTCGCCGACACGACCGACCCCCTGCATGCGGCCAGGGCCGCCGAGGTCACCTCGCTCTGGCGGTTGCGCCGGGCCTGATCCGCTCGACCCCACCGGCCGCCGGGCCCGACCGCGTCCTAGCCTGGCGGGCTCGACGTCTCAGTTTTTCCCATCATCCGCCACCTGGCCCACGGCCAGACGCCGTCCATCTCCACCTCGAGCGAGAAGCTCAGCAGCACCCGGATGATCACAATCGCCCCGAGCACCAGCACGCTCTCCACCGTGGGTTCCACCACGATGGTGCGGATGATGTCGGCCACGATCAGCACCTCCAGGCCCAGCAGAATGGCCCGGCCAAGCTCCCGGCGCATGGTCTGGTACGCCGTCGCCCGGGTGTCCGCGCGCAGCATCCGCGGGATGCCGGCTACCAGCGCCGCCAGCCCGCCGAACACCATGATGGCCGCACCCACCACCTCGACCACTCGCACGGCCGCCTCGACCACTGCCTCGAACGTCATCCGCGCATCTCCCGCCGTCACCGTTGGCGCGAAGATACTCCCTCAACAGGCTCGACCGGCAGCAGCACAGGCGGAGAAATTCCCGAACCGCCGTCTGCGCGGGGTGCTCGGCCGGCGTTTCGGCGAAAAATTCCGCCTTTACGTCACCGGCCGTAGGCTGATCGACACCGCAGCGCACCACACAGTCAACCAGCAGGGATCCCGATGACCACACCCCGCCGTCCCGCCGGAACGGATGCGAGCGCGCACCCCCGCCTGCAGCGGAAGGTCGTTCGGGTGCTCATCCTCGGCCAGATCCTCGGTGGCATCGGCATGGGTGCCACGCTCTCGCTCGGCGCCCTGCTCGCCGCCCAGCTCTCCGGCTCGAACGCCTGGTCGGGCATGGCCGCCACGATGAGCACGCTGGGCGCGGCCCTGGTGGCCGTGCCGCTTGCCCGACTGGCGCAAGCCAGCGGCCGGCGCCGGTCCCTCGCCACCGGCGCCGGGATCGCCGGCGTCGGTGCCATCCTGGCCATCACATCCGTCGCGCTGGACACCTTCCCGCTGCTGCTGCTCGCCCTGATGCTGCTGGGCGCGGGCTCGGCCACCAACCTGCAGGCCCGGTTCGCCGCCACCGACCTGGCCGGCGCCACCACTCGCGCCCGCGACCTCTCGATCGTGGTGTGGTCGACCACCATCGGCGCGGTCCTCGGCCCCAACCTGTTCGGTCCCGGCGAGGTCGTCGGCGCGCAGCTCGGCCTGCCGCCGCTGACCGGGGCATTCGCCTTCTCCCTCGCCGCGCAGGTCGGTGCCGCACTGGTCTACACGATCGGGCTCCGCCCCGACCCGCTGCTCACCGCCCTGTCGGTGCGCGAGGCGCGGCCGACAAGCACCCGGCAGCACGGCGGCCTGGCCATCGTGCGCTCCAACCCGCTGGCCCGTTATGCCGTGGTGGTCATCGCCCTCAGCCACGCCACCATGGTGGCGCTGATGTCGATGGCCCCGGTGCATCTCTCCGAGCATGGCGCCTCGCTCACCATCGTGGGCCTCACCATCAGCCTGCACGTGGCCGGTATGTACGCGCTGTCGCCGCTGTTCGGCGCCCTGGCCGACCGGCTGGGCCGCGTGCCGGTGATCCTGGCCGGCCAGGCCCTGCTGTTGGCCGCGCTCGTGCTGTTCTGGCTCGCCGGCGAGAACGCCACCGCCATGACAGTCGGGCTGATCCTGCTCGGGCTCGGCTGGTCGGCATCCGTCGTGGCCGGCTCGGCGCTGATCACGGAGGCCGTGGGGGTGCACGACAGGTCGGCGCTACAGGGTTTCTCCGACCTGTCGATGAACGCCGCCGGCGCCCTCGGCGGGGCCCTCGCCGGCCCTGTCCTGCTGCTGGTGGGCTACTCGGGCCTCGGCGTTGCCGCCATGGTCCTTGTCGCGGTGGTGGTGGCCTGGTCGCTGCTGCGTCGCCCGGCACCCACGCTCAGTTGAGGCACTCAACGGTCGCTTATTAGGACAAAGTTCGTTTAATAGGATGCTTTGCCCGATTCGGTCCTAATAAACGCACTATTTCCTAATAAAACGGTGCGATTGCCTCCGGGGCACACCCACCACGCCGGCTACACGCTGGTGACGTCCTCCACCTCACCGACGAGCTCCTCGATGATGTCCTCGAGGAACAGCACCCCGGTGGCGACCCCGCTCGTGTCGAACGAACACGCCACGTGCGAGCCGGTGCGGCGCATGGCCGCGAGGGCGTCCTCGAGGTCGCTGTCTCGCAGCACTGTCGCCAGCTTGCGCACCCGCTTGACGGGCACCGGCTGCGCGAAGGCGTCCGGTCCGGTGAGGTCCATCACGTCCTTGAGGTGCAGGTAGCCGGCGGGCAACCCGGCCCCGTCGGTGAGGATGTAGCGGGAGAAACCGTGCTCGGCCACCGCCCGTTGCAGGTCCGCCGGCGATGCATGCTCGGGCAGGAATACGATGCCGGACAGTGGCACCTCCACGTCCAGGACCCGCTTGGTGGTGAACTCGAACGCCGCCGAGAGCGTGCCGGAGGCATCCATCAGCATGCCCTCACGGGTGGACTGCCGCACGATGCCGGCGACCTCGTCGAGCGTGAACGCGCTGGTGGCTTCGTCCTTGGGGGTCACCCTGAACAGCCGCAGCACCCCGTTCGCCAGCCAGTTCAGGCTGAAGATCACCGGTTTGAACACCGTGGCCACGAACACCAGCGGCGGCGCCAGGATCAGCGCGGCACGGTCGGGCACCGAGAACGAGATGTTCTTGGGCACCATCTCGCCCAGCACCACGTGCAGGAAGGTGACCAGGCCCAGCGCCACCGCGAACGCGATCACACCGATGGCCTCCGCGGAGAGCGACGTGAGGCCCAGCGGGATCTCGAGCAGGTGGTGGATCGCCGGTTCGGACACGTTGAGGATCACCAGCGAGCACACCGTGATGCCCAGCTGTGAGGTCGCCAGCATGAGTGTGGCGTGTTCCATGGCCCACAGGGTGGTCTTGGCGGCCTTGCTGCCCTGCGCGGCCAACGGCTCGATCTGCGAGCGTCGGGCCGAGATCACGGCGAACTCGGCGCCGACGAAGAAGGCGTTGACGGCCAGCAGCACAACGAGCCAGAGCAGCCCGGGAAGGTACTCACTCATGGGTCGGCCTCCCTTCACTAGCAGCGGTCACCGGGTCGAGGTCGGCCGTGGTTGCGGTGGGGGTGAGACGGATGCGCGAGACGCGGGCTCCGTCCATCCGCTCGACCCGCAGGGTGCCCACGTCGATGGGCACGGTGTCGCCCAGCTCGGGCATCCGGTCGAGCCGGTCGGTCACGAATCCGGCGATGGTGTCGTAGTCGCCGTCCTCGGGAACGGTGACGCCGATCCGCTCGAGCAGTTCGTCGGGGCGGAAGCCCGCGTCGAAGACGATGGAGCGGCCGGTGCGCACGATGCCGGGCTTGGCCCTGTCGTGCTCATCCTCGAGTTCGCCGACGAGTTCCTCCACGAGGTCCTCGAGAGTGACGATGCCGGCGGTGCCGCCGTACTCGTCGGACACCACGGCGATCTGCAGGCCCTGCTGGCGCAGGGTGCCGAGCAGCCGGTCGACGCCCATCGACTCCGGTACCCGCAGGGCGGGCAGCATGAGCTCGTCGGCCCGCACCAGGGTGCGGCGACCCAGGGCCACCGCGAAGGCCTGCTTGACGTGCAGCACGCCCAGGATGTCGTCGGTGTCCCGGCCGATCACCGGAAACCTGGAGAAGCCGGTGGCGCTGGCCAGGGTCACGACGTTCTCGGCGGTGTCGCCGGCCTGCACCGACGACATCTGCACCCGCGGGGTCATCACGTCGGCGGCCGAGAGCTCGGCGAACCGTAGCGTGCGGCCCAGCATTTCGGCGTGGTCGGCGTCCAGCAGCCCCTCCAGGGCCGACCGGCGCACCAGGAAGCCGAGCTCCTCGGCGCTGCGCGCGCCGGAGAGTTCTTCCTTGGGCTCGATGCCGACCAGGCGGATGAGGGCGTTGGCGGTGTTGTTGAACAGCAGGATCACGGGCTTGAACACCGCCGTGAACGCGGCCTGCATCGGCACGACGAACTTGGCCGTGGCCAGGGGAACGGCCAGGGCGAAGTTCTTGGGCACGAGCTCGCCGATCACCATGGAGAACAGGGTGGCCAGCGAGATGCCGATCACGGTGCCGAGCACGGGCACGACGCCCTCCGGCACCCCGAGGTCCGTCATCGGGCCGCGTAACAGCGAGCTGATGGCCGGCTCGAAGGTGTATCCGGTGAGCAGGGTCGTCAACGTGATGCCCAGCTGTGCGCTGGAGAGGTGCGTCGAGGTGATCCGCAAGGCCTTGATGGTGGGGCCGAGACGTCTCTCGCCGCGGGCCGCTCGGGCCTCGAGCTCATTGCGGTCGAGTGTGACGAGGGCGAACTCGGCTGCGACGAACACGCCGGTGCCGAACGTCAGGATGAGCCCGAGGCCCAGCATGATCCATTCGTTCACGAGGTGGCTCCCTGTGCCCGGAAGTTCTGTGTCCGAAAAGCTTCGGGGCGGGCAGGGAGCAAGGGTTTATGCGTGGGAGGGTCATCCATAGTCACTCGAGCCTAGGGCCGCTCCCTGTACAAACGCACAGGATCACCCGCCGCCGGGTCTGGCGGATAAAACCTTGCACCGTTAGGTTTGTTCCAGCAGAAGAATCAGGCACTTACTTCCAAAGGAGCACGTATGTCCAGCACGCCCTCGGTCCAGCTCTACACCGTGAGGGATGCCATCTCCGCAGACCTCCAGGGGGCCATCGCCCGCGTCGCCGACATCGGCTTCACCAAGGTGGAGCCGTACGCGTTCGTCGACCGCGCGGATGAGTTCGAGAAGGCGTTCGCGGCATCCGGCATCTCGGCGCCGTCCGGACACGCACCCGTCATCGATTCCGACGACCCGGCCCGCACCTTCGACGCCGCCGCACAGCTCGGCATCGGCACGGTCATCGACCCGTTCATCCCGAGCGATCGGTGGCAGACCGCTGACGACGCCGCCAGGATCGCCGACCGCGTGAACGAGCTCCAGGTGCAGGCGGCCGCTGTCGGCCTGGGCTTCGGCTACCACAACCACCAGTGGGAGTTCGCGAACAAGGTCGACGGCCGCAGCATCTACGAGCTGTTCCTCGACGGCCTCTCCCCCGACGTGGTCCTCGAACTCGACACCTACTGGTCGACCGTCGGAGGCGCGGACACCCCGGAGCTGCTACGCCGCCTGGGCGACCGAGTGCAGTTCCTGCACATCAAGGACGGCCCGGTCCAGGGCGACATCGTCACGACGCTGCCCGGCAGCGACAGTGCCCTGAACGTGTCCGATGCGCTCGTCACCGCCTTCAGCAGCCAGCTGCCGGCCGGCAGCGGCGACGTCGGAGTCGCCGCCATCCTCGAGGCCGCGCCGCACGCCCTGCGCGTGGTGGAGTTCGACGGCTACGCGGGCGATGTCTTCGAGGGCATCGCGGCGTCGTTCGCCTGGCTCGCGGAGAACGACAAGTGAGCCGCACCGGACGCGTCGGCGTCGGTGTCATCGGCGCCGGCGTCATCAGCGGCACCTACCTGGAGAACATGACGGCGTTCGCCGACCTCGACGTGCTGTTCGTCGCCGACCTCGACCTCGATCGCGCCCAGGCGCAGGCCGAGGCCTACGGGGTTCCCGGCCACGGTTCCGTCGAGGAGCTGCTGGCCAGGGATGACATCGAGATCGTCGTGAACCTCACCATCCCCGCCGTGCACACCGCGGTGGGCGAGCGGATCATCGCCGCCGGCAAGCACGTCTGGAGCGAGAAGCCGTTGGCCCTGGATCACGACTCCGGCGCGGCACTGCTCGCCGCGGCGGACGCCGCGGGCCTGCGGGTCGCCTGCGCGCCCGACACCGTGCTGGGCGCGGGCATCCAGACCGCCATGCGGGCGATCACGCGCGGCGACATCGGGGAGCCGCTGACCGCCACCACGATGTTCCACGTTCCGGGCCCCGATGCCTGGCACCCGAACCCTGAGTTCCTGTTCGCGCTCGGCGCCGGGCCGCTCTTTGACATGGGGCCCTACTACGTCACGATGCTCGTGCACGCCTTCGGCTCCGCCAGCCGGGTCGGCGCGGTGTCGTCCACCTCCAGCGCGATCCGCACCATCGGCAGCGGCCCACGCGCCGGCACCGAGTTCCCGGTCGAGGTACCCACCCACCACGCCGCGGTCATCGCGTTCGAGGGCGGTCAGTCGGCGCAGTCCACCTTCAGCTTCCAGAACGCGCTGCCCCGGATGGGCTTCGTTGAGATCAGCGGCACCGAGGGCACCCTGGTGCTGCCGGACCCGAATACCTTCGAGGGCGAGTCCACCCTGTGGCGGTTCGGCCACGAGGAGCCGACCACGATCGCCGCGGTCGGGTCCACCTATGGTCGCGGGTCCGGCGTGCTCGACCTGGCGCGGTCGATCCGGGCCGGCGTTCCCGAGCGGGCCAGCGGCGCGGTCGCGGCGCACGTGCTCGATGTGCTCCTGGCTGTGTCCGAGGCCGCAGAGACCGGCACCACGGTCGATGTGGCGTCAAGCGTCACCCAGCCCACGCCGCTCGCCGAAGACTGGGATCCAGCGGCGGCCACCCTGTAGCGCGCTCCGCACCGCGAACTGTGACCTAAGCCCCAGAAACGCGGGTTTTTCGGGTTCAGCTCACAGTTCGCGTGCGGGCCAGCGCGATCACGGCCTCGACGTGGGCACCCATGTCGCGGGTCTCGTCGAACATCCACTGCACCTGCATACCGTCGCTGACCGCCATCAGGATCGACGCCAACATCTCAGGGTCGACCGAGTCGTCGAGCCGCCCGGATGCCTGCATGCGGCGCAGCCCGGCCGTGATCGTGCTGCGCGAGTGCGCGTAGCGTTCCCGAAAGTACTCGTGCGCCGGATGCGCGGGGTCGGTCGCCGCCGCGGCGGACAGGTTGGCGAACATCTGCACCAGCCCGGGCACCTCGGCGTTGTGCCGGATCAGGGCCGCGAAGGTGGCCGCCGGGTCCGGGTCCTGGGGATCCTTCGACGCGTCGATCTCGTCCCTGGTGCGGAGGATGGCCACCCAAAGGTCATCCTTCGACTCGAAGTAGTGCAACAGGCCGGCCTGGGTGAGCCCGACCGCGGCGGCGATGTCCCGTACCGAGGTCTGACGGAAGCCCTGCCGCGCCACGAGCGCCAGGGCGGTCTCCAGGATCTCGGCGCGCTTCGCAACGCCTTTCGGGTATCTGCCCAGGGTGGCCATGGTTCAAGGCTAGCGAGGTTCCGCGAACCGTGAGATAAGCACCGAGAATCCCCGGATTCCGGGGCTGAAGCCCGCCGCCGCCAGGCTGGCCGCCTCGACCCGGAGCGCCCACCAGTAGGCCCCTTGGCCGCCGTGCCGGAGAATGGGAGGACCACGAGAGGGGCGGCATGTCGAAGAAGAAGCGAGCAGAACAACTTCGGGCGATCGCAGCGCACGTCCTGACGGCTCCGATCCTGCTCGAGGGGGATGCCGACGAGCTCCTCACCGTGCTGCGCGCCGGCGCGCGAGCGGCGGGAATCCCGGTGACCGACCACGCACTGGCGGCGCGCCCGGCCCGCGTGGTCGTGCTGGCCATCGACCGGGACGCCCGGCGATCCTCGCTCGTGAAGGCCGCCACGCTGCTTCGCGAGCTGGAGGACCACATCGCACCTGACGCCGTGCGGATCGTCGTGGTGCAGAGCGCCAGATCCAGGCTCGCTCCCCCGAAGCTGCAGCGCCTGGTCGCTTCGGAAATCCTGTTCCATGTCGCCCTCGCGCTCTCGAATGTCGTGCCGGGCCAGAAGGAGCGCACCCTCCGGCAGCGGTTCGGCCTCACCACCCTGGACGCGGCAGGCTTCCGGATCCTGCGCTTCGGCTAGCCGCACCCGGGATATTGCCAAGTGAGGGTTACCTAACTTAGAGTGAGTCGGGATGACTACTCTCACCCCCAGTCCGGCCCGTCCCGTGCGTCCACAGATCACTCTTCACGTTGTGCACCGCGAACAGGTGAGCCCTCATCTGGTACGCATCGTCCTCTCCGGCGAGCAGTTCGACAGGTTCGTGACCAACGACTCGACCGACAAATACGTGAAGATCCACTTCGCCAAGCGGGAGCTCGGTCTCACGCCGCCTTTCGATATCACGGCCCTGCGGGAGATCCTCCCCCCTGAAGACCTTCCGGTGACCCGCACCTACACAGTGCGCCAGGTGGACCTCGACGCACGCACTCTCACGATCGACTTCGTCGTGCACGGCACCGAGGGTCTGGCCGGTCCGTGGGCCGACGCGGCCCAACCGGGTGACCTGCTCTCGCTCTCCGGCCCCGGCGGCGGCTACGCCCCCGACCCCGGTTCGGCCTGGCACCTGTTCGCCGGCGACCAGTCCGCGCTGCCCGCCATCGCGGCCGCGCTGGAGTCGTTGTCGGCCACGGCAGCGGGACTGGCCTTCATCCAAGTGGCCAGCGCGAGCGAAATCCTGGAGCTGACCGCGCCCGGTGCGGTGCAGATCCGATGGCTGTTCGGCACCGACCCGGCGCAGCTGTCCGCCGCGGTGGACGCAGCCAGCTGGCTGCCCGGCCGGCCGCAGATCTTCGCGCACGGCGAGCGCTCGGCGATGAAGGCACTGCGCGATGTCTTCACGGCGCGTGGCGTGCAGAGATCCGAGCTCTCCCTATCGGGGTACTGGGCGCAGGGCCGCACCGAAGACAGGTTCCAGGCCGAGAAGCGTGAACCCATCGGCGTGATCCTGCCCGTCTCCTAGCGACACCGCCGGCGAAACGGGGCTTGCACCACGACCTCCTCGAACATATGCTGTCTTGAAGACAGTAAAGGCTTGAGGATGTGAAAGGACGTGCCACTGTGCCCCCCGAGGCCGACGCCGCATCACAAGGAACGTCCGCTCAGCCGTACCGTCATGAACAACTCGGGGCACTGCTCGAGGTCTTCTCGGTCTGGTCCTCCGCAACCTTCATCCGGGGACTGGCGGTCGAGGCCGGCGTTGATCTGGACGCCACCTCGATCGTGGCCGTCACGGTTCTGGCCCGCGACGGCGAACAGCGCGCATCCGCCCTCGCCTCCCGCCTGCGCGTGGGTGCCTCAGCGATCTCCAAGCTCAGCAACCGGCTCACCGCGCACGGCCTGATCGAGAAGCGTCAGGACCCCGACGATTCCCGGGCCACCCTGGTGCGGCTGACGCCCGCAGGAACAGCCGCCACGACGGCGCTGACCCGGGCCTGCGACGCGATGATGGCCGACCTGATGCGCCAGTGGTCAGACGACGACCGCGACGACTTCGACCGGCTCCTCCGCCGATTCCGAGATGACGCGCTCGCGTACGCCATCAGCGTTGAGGCACCGACACCTGAACCCACCACCGACCAGAAAGTAGATCGATCATGACCCGCACCTACCTTGTGACCGGCGCCGCCAGCGGCATCGGCAAGGCCACCGCCGCGCTCCTTCGTTCCAGGGGCCACAACGTCATCGGCGCCGACCTCAAGGACTCCGACATCAACGCCGACCTGTCCACGGTGCAGGGACGCGAGCACCTGATCCACGCTGCCGAGGAACTCTCCGGCGGCGTGCTGGACGGCGTCATCGCCGTCGCCGGTCTCAGCCACCCGATCCCGGTCACCGCCGCGGTCAACTACTACGGCACCGTCGCAACCCTGGAGGGCCTCCGCCCGCTGCTGACCCGGTCCCCAGCCCCGCGCGCCGTGGCTGTCGCCTCGATGGCATCGCTGCAACCCTTCGATGAGGAGCTGGTGCGACTTCTGCTGGAAGGCACCGAACAGGATGCCCTGGCCCGCGCCGCCGAACTCGCCACGACCCCGGCGACCGGGCACCAGATCTACTCGTCCAGCAAGCGGGCCCTGGCCCGGTGGCTGCGCACGACCGCACCCACCTCCGAGTGGGCGGGCGCCGGGATTCCGCTCAACGCGATCGCGCCGGGTGTCGTTCTCACCCCGATGACGACCGAGTTGGTCGCCACCCCCGAGGGCCGCGCAAAGCTGAACGAACAGGTGCCGATGCCGCTCAACGGGCCCTTTGACGCCGACGTCGCCGCGAAGCTGCTCGTCTGGCTGGCCGACGAGGAGAACTCGCACCTGTGCGGCCAGGTCATCTTCATCGACGGCGGCTACGACGCCGTCCTGCGCGGTGACAGCACCTGGTAACCCCGTTGCAACTCGGCAAGAAGAGCGTCATCGTCACCGGTGGGGCCTCCGGCATCGGCGGCGCCATCACCCGCACCTTCGTGGAACGCGGTGCCAGCGTCGTCGTGGTGGATATCGCCCGGGAGGCCGGGGAAGCCCTGGCCGCCGAGCTCGGCGACACCGCGGTGTTCCTGCAGGGCGACGTGTCCGATCCTGCCGTTCTCCTTTTCCACCGGGCTGCGCGCCACCATCAACTTCATGCGCGCCGCCTACCCGGAACTGAAGAAGACCACGGGATCGGTGGTGAACTTCGGCTCCGGTGCCGGCCTGGACGGTCAGCCCACCCAGGCCGCGTACGCGGCGGCGAAGGAAGCCATCCGGGGCCTCAGCCGCGTCGTCTCGAACGAATGGGCACCAGACGGCATCCGGGTCAACGTCGTGTGCCCCATGGCGATGACCGAGGGTGTGCAGGCCTGGTCACAGGCGTTCCCCGAGCTCTACCAGTCGACCCTGGCCAATATCCCCCGCGGTCGTTTCGGGGACCCGGGTACCGATGTCGCCCCCGCGGTCGCCTTCCTGGTTTTTGACGACTCGAGTTACATCACCGGGCAGACGCTCATGGTCGACGGTGGGACCATCAAGCTGCACTGAGTCGACAGTGCTGCGTCGACGCGGACGGCGTCAACGGCACGGCGGCGTCGTCCTGGCTAGGGGCCTACCGCGGTGCAGGGTCTTCTGTCACTCTGGGCGCCATGAGCATCCGAGCCCGAGTGGTGGTGGGCGTCTATCCAGGTCAGGCCGACGGCGTCGTGCTGCAGGCCGCGGTGTTCGCCGCGCGGTTCGACGCCGAGCTGGTGTGCGCCTGGGTGGACCCCGGCCGGCATCCGCGGGCCGACCACGCCGACGTACCCGCGCCGGGCAACGGCGCGGGCATCGACCCGTACCTCACCGCCCGCCTGACCCGCATCCTGGGCGGCCAGGACATCGAGTGGAGCACCCGCCAGCTCTCCGGCGACCCGGCCAGGGCGCTCGGGCAGCTCGCCGAGACGCTCCGGGCCGTGATGATCGTGGTCGGCACCAGGGACGGCACCGTGCGCGGCAGCCTGCAGGAGTTCTTCGCGGGTTCGATCGCGATGCACCTGGCGCACCGGCAGCACCGTCCCGTCGTCGTCGTCCCCCTGTCGCCGGTGTCGTTCGACGATGACGTGCCGTGGGAGTCCGAGTGAGCGGTGTACCCTTTTGCGTGGTGATGGATCCCACCTGAGCACCCGCTCGAACCGCCGACTGCGCTGATGGTTCCGGCCGACGAGACTGGTGGGTGACGGTGACGAGCTGGCCGAGCGGTGCTTCACTCGTCCTGCTCCGCCACGGCCAGAGCACCGCGAACGCCGCCGGCCTCTTCACCGGCATCCTCGACCCCGAGCTGTCACCGTCCGGCGCCGACGAGGCGCTGGCCGCCGCAGACCTGCTCACGGCGCACGACCTGGTCCCGGATGCCGTCCTCGTCTCCCCGCTGCAGCGCGCCAGGCAGACCAGTGCCATCGTGGCCACCGCGCTGGAGTTGCCGGCCGACGCTGTCCACACCGACTGGCGCCTGAACGAACGCAACTACGGCGCCCTCACCGGACGGTACAAGGACGATGTGCGCGCCGAGGTCGGCGAGGCCCAGTTCCTGGCCTGGCGCCGCTCGGTCGACACCGCGCCGCCGGCCATGTCCGACGAGCAGCTTGGCGGCTTCGCCGACACGGCCCTGTTCCGTGGCCTGCCCGCCCGGGCGCTCACCCGCAGCGAGTCGTTACGTGACGTGATGTCCCGGGTGGCCGAGATCCATACCGAACGGGTGCTGCCGCTCCTGGCGGATGAGCGCACCGTGCTGGTCGTGGCGCACGGCAACTCCCTCCGCGCGTATTGCGCCGTGCTCGAGACCCTCGACAAATCGGCCATCCACCGACTCAATCTGCCCACCGGGCATCCGCTGGTCTACCAGGCCGGCGGCCGGCGGTACCTCGATGCCCCACGTGCCGAGGCGGCCGCGCTCGCCCTCACCCTCGACGGCGGCACCTGATGGCAGTCCCGACCGGCGCGTCGCGCCCCGTACACCTGCGTTGGCCGCACCTCGCCCTCGTCTTCGCCGGCGGTACCGTCGGCACCGCGCTGCGCGAGCTCTTGGCGATCTCGGTGCCGCCGGTCGCGGGGGTGGCTGTCGTGATCGTGGGCATCAACATCGTCGGCGCCTTCGTGCTCGGGCTGCTGCTGGAGACCCTGGCCCGCCGCGGCCCAGACGAAGGCCGACGCCGGCAGCTGCGGCTGCTGCTGGGCACCGGCGTGCTCGGCGGCTTCACCACCTACAGCGCCCTGGCCACCGACACCGGCCTGTTGCTGGCCGACAGTCGACTCGGCGCCGCCCTGCTCTACGCGCTGGGCACGGTTCTGATCGGCGCGGCCGCCTCGTGGGCCGGGATCGGCGCGGCCGGGGCCCTGCACGGCCGGCGGCCGAATCCTAGCGGGACGGCGGCCCAATGACCCCGCTGCTCTTTGTCGCCGTGGCGCTGGCCGGCGGTCTCGGCGCGACCCTGCGGCTGGTCGTCGACGGCGTCGTGAAGTCCAGGGTGCGCACCACGCTGCCGGTCGGCACCCTGCTCATCAACGTGGTCGGCTCCCTACTGCTTGGACTCATCACCGGCCTCACCCTGGCGCTGTGGTTGCCGGAGGCCTGGCACCTGGTACTCGGCGGCGGCCTGCTGGGCGGTTTCACCACCTTCAGCACCGCCAGCTACGAGACCGTGCGGCTGGCGCAGGACCGGCGGTCCCTTCCGGCGCTGGTCAACGGGCTCGGGATGCTCGCGCTCGCGGTGGGCTGCGCCTTCCTGGGCCTCTGGCTGGGCCTGGGCGGGTAGCCCAGCGCGAGGTCAGATCGACTCGTTGTGCCTGGCGACCGCATCGGTCACCCAGGAGAGCTCGTCGACGAAACGACCGAGCAACCGGGCCAACTCTGTGCGGTCCTCTTCAGTCCACTTGCCGACCAGGGTTCCGTACACGTCCTGGGCGAGCTGGCGGTGCCGGGCGATGGCGGTACGCCCCTCTTCCGTCGCGGTGATGAGCACGCCCCGCCGATCGGTCGGATCGGATCGCCGACTCACCAGTCCGGATTTCTCCAGCCGCCGGATCTCGGTGGTCATGGTGGACTTGTCCACCGCCATCCAGCCCGCGAGCTTCGACATCCGCAGCGGCCCGGCGACGACGACGCGTTCCAGCAACCAGGAGTCCGTGCTGGAGAGGGCGGCACCGCTCGAATCGTGCAGCATCCGTTTATTGTCGGCGCGCGTCGACCAGCGGAGGATGGTCGACAGGGCCGATTCCAGAGCCTCACCGACCGTTGGAGCGGTTTCCCGGCTGTACACCATGGCTGAAAGTTTCCTGACTTTTCGGAGGCTGTGCGAATAGTTGGACGGATCCAACTAACATAGTGGAGCTACCTTACCTTTCGGTTGGGATGCGAATGGTTGGGCGACCCCAACTTAATCACACCACTACCCCCGCGGAGAACACCACCCATGGACATACCCGGCTACGTCTGGCTCCTCACGATCCTCGGCATCGTCGCCCTGCTCACCTTCGACTTCTTCTTCCACGTGCGCAAGGCTCACGAGCCGACCCTCCCCGAGGCCGCCAAGTGGTCCGCCATCTATGTGGGCATCGCTATCGTCTTCGGGCTCGGTGTTCTCTTCTTCGGCGGCGCCACGCTCGGTACCGAGTACTTCGCGGGTTACATCACCGAGAAGGCGCTGTCGGTCGACAACCTCTTCGTCTTCCTCATCATCATGGCCAGCTTCAAGGTGCCTCGCGCCGACCAGCAGAAGGTGCTCCTTTTCGGCATCGTCTTCGCGCTGATCGCCCGCACCGGGTTCATCTTCCTCGGCGCGGCGCTGATCAACTCGTTCGCCTGGCTGTTCTACCTGTTCGGCGCATTCCTCATCTACACCGCGGTCAAGCTGCTGAAGCCCGAAGCCGAGAGCGACGAGGCCGACAACTTCATCATCCGGCTGGCGAAGCGCCTGTTCCACACCACCGAGCGGTACGACGGCGACAAGCTCTTCACCATGGAGAACGGCAAGAAGGTCATGACGCCGATGCTTCTCGTCATGGTCGCCATCGGTGGCACCGACCTCCTGTTCGCGCTGGACTCCGTGCCCGCGATCTTCGGCCTCACCCAGAACGTTTACATCGTCTTCACCGCGACGGCGTTCTCGCTCATGGGCCTCCGCCAGCTCTACTTCCTCATCGACGGCCTGCTCGACCGCCTGATCTACCTCAGCTACGGCCTGGCCGCGATCCTCGGCTTCATCGGCATCAAGCTCGTGCTGCACGCCCTGCACGAGAACACACTGCCGTTCATCAACGGCGGCGAGCACGTCCCGGTCTTCGAGATCAGCACCGGCGTCTCGCTCGCCGTGATCATCGGTGTTCTCACGGTCACGGTCATCGCTTCGCTCGTCAGCCCGGCCGGCCGCGCGCACAGCGCGATCGCGCTCAGCAAGGCTTCGGCCAAGAAGTACCTGACCGGCGACTTCAGCGGCAAGGGTGAGACGCGCGACGAAACCTACGCTCTCGTCGTCGCCCACGAACGCGCCCTGGGCCTGCTCACCCCCAAGCACCGGGCTCGTGCCGCCGAAGACGAAGAGCTGCAGGCGCTGCTGGCCGAGGCGCACAACGCCCACGCCGGCGTCGCGCAGTAGCACCACCCCCGGAGCGGGCGGCGACGCGCGGTTGTCGCCGCCTCGCCGCCCGCTCCATACAGGATTTTCCGTGCCGGCGGCCTCTAGACTGGGCGCGCACTGGCGCTGACCAACACAAAACGTCATACGAAGGAGTACACAATGGGTTTGAGCTTGTCAAAGGGCCAGTCGCTCTCGCTGACCAAGGCGGATGGCGGCAGCCTCTCGAAGGTCCGCATGGGCCTCGGCTGGGACAGCGCCGCACCCGTCAAGCGCGGTCTGTTCGGTCGCGGCAAGGCCGCAGAGGTCGACCTCGACGCATCGGCGATCTTCTTCGACGCCGCCGGCAAGGTCCTCGACACCGTCTGGTTCCAGCAGCTCAGCAGCAAGGACGGCTCGACCCGCCACACCGGCGACAACCTGACCGGGGCCGGCGACGGCGATGACGAAACCATCCTCGTCGACCTCGCCCAGGTGTCCGCGGCGGTCTCGCAGATCGTTTTCGTCATCAGCAGCTACAGCCAGCAGACCTTCGACCTCGTCGAGAACGCGTTCAGCCGCCTCGTCGACGACTCGTCCGCCGGCACCCCCGAGGTCGCCCGCTACCAGCTGACCGACAGCGGCCCGCACACCGCCATGATCATGTCGAAGGTCTCCCGCGACGGCACCGGCTGGACCTTCAAGGCCATCGGCGAGCGCGCCACCGGCCGTTCGGCCATGGACCTGCTCACCGCGGCGGCGAAGGTCCTCTAACCGCGCCACCGCACGGCCGTTCACCCACCCCATACACACAAGGAGAAAATTCCCATGGCAGGTCTGACACTCGCAAAAGGCAACAACCTCTCGCTGACCAAGGTCAGCCCCGGACTCACCGTCGCGACTGTCGGCCTGGGTTGGGACCCGCGCACCACCAGCGGCGAAGCCTTCGACCTGGACGCCTCCGCGCTCCTCATCGGCGACAACGGCAAGGTGCGTTCCTCCGCCGACTTCATCTTCTACAACCAGCCTGCCTCGGCAGACAAGTCGGTTGTGCACCTCGGTGACAACCGGTCGGGAGCCGGGGACGGCGACGACGAGCAGATCAACATCGACCTGCGTCAGGTGGCCAGCGACGTCTCCCGCGTGGTGATCGTGGTCTCGATCGACCAGGCCGACGCACGCCGCCAGAACTTCGGCCAGGTGCGCGGGGCGTACTGCCGCATCGTCGACCAGGACGATCAGGAAATCGTGCGGTTCGACCTGAGCGAGGACGCGGCACCCGAGACCGCCATGCTGTTCGCCGAGGTCTACCGCAACGGCACCGACTGGAAGTTCAAGGCCGTCGGCCAGGGCTACACCACCGGACTCGCGGGCATCGCCACCGACTTCGGCATCTCCCTCGACTAACCGGCCCACGCTCGTCGCCGCCCGCCGCACCAGAATCAGACAGGACCACGCATGAGTTCACCCCTCTCTCCCCCGGACGCCTCCGAGCTGGCCCTGGTGCTGAAAGCGCCGGATGCACCGGACATCGTGGTGGCGGACGACGCGCCCGGCATGGTGCCGGTTCCGGCCGAGCGGCAGCAGGAGATCGCCCGTCAGGCGCGGGAGTTCGTGGCGGATGTCTCGTCCCTGGATCCGCGGACCCCCGAGTTCAGCGCGAAGATCGAGGGCATCTCCGGCCTCGCGAGCGCCGAGATGGTGCAGTCCAGCGGCTACTCCACCCGCATGCTCGAGCGCTCGTCGACTTCGGTCGCCGGCGCCAAGCGCACCGGCAACAGCGCGCAGATCACCGTGGCGAACACTCTCGGCGAGCTGCGCTCGACCGTTGAGGACCTCACGCCCAACGACGCCGACCTCGGAATGGGACGCAAGATCCTGGGCTTCATCCCCGGCGGGAACAAGCTGGCGAAGTACTTCCAGAAGTACGAGTCAGCGCAGACCCAGCTCGACGCGATCATCAAGTCGCTGATGAGCGGGCAGGACGAACTCCTCAAGGACAACGCGTCGCTGGCCGGTGAGAAGGTACAGCTCTGGGAGACCATGCAGACGCTGAGCGAGTACGCGGTCTTCGCCAAAGCCCTGGACAACGCCACCGTCGAGAAGATCGACGCCTCGCGGTCCGCCGGTCGCATCGACGAAGCACAGAAGCTCGAGGCCGACGTGCTCTTCCCGATCCGCCAGCGGCACCAGGACATCCTCACCCAGCTCGCCGTGTCGGTGCAGGGCTACTTGGCGATGGACCTCATCCGCAAGAACAACCTGGAACTCATCAAGGGTGTCGACCGGGCGCGCACGACGACCATCGCGGCGCTCCGCACGGCCGTCATCGTGGCGCAGGCCCTGGCCAACCAGAAGATGGTGCTCGACCAGATCGACGCGATCAACACCACCACCAACAACATGATCCTCAAGACCAGCGAGATGCTCAAGGACCAGACCGTGCGCATCCACGAGCAGGCGTCGAACTCCGGAGTGAGTGTCGAGACGCTGCAGAAGGCCTTCGACAACGTGTTCGCCACCATGGACGCGATCGACACCTTCCGCGCCGCTGCTGCCAAAAACATGGAGGGCACGGTCTCGGCTCTCGAAACAGGACTGCAGAAGGCGAAGCCGTACCTGGAACGCAGCAAGCAGGGGGAACAGCGCGAGCTACGCTAGACAATCGGGCAACGTAACGAGGACGGTGAGGGCATGGCGTTCGGCAAGTTCGTAGACTCTCTGTTCAAGGGTCCGGCGACGACGGATGCCCCCTCCGCGGCCGTGGAGCCGGCCGGCGTCGTGGAATCCGAGGATGAAGCGACACGGCGCGCCCTCGACCATCTGCGCGCAGCCGTTCGGAGCTCCGGGGGCGAACTGCCCACCCTGCTCACCTCCAGGCTCGCCCAGATCGACGACCTGCTCCGTCGCGTCATCGAAATGGTCGCCGCCCAGAACGCCTCGACCGAGCAGCGCGTGTTGCTCGATGCGATGATCCGGGACTACCTGCCGACCCCGCTGCGGGCCTACCTCGCCCTGCCAGAGCCCGAACGCACCAACACCTCCGCTGCCACCCTGCAGTTCTCGGCCCAACTCGGGATCCTCGAAGAAACCATCGGCGACCTGCTCAACCAGATTCGCATCGGCGCCATCGCGGAGCTCTCCACCCACGGGCGTTTCCTGGCCGACAAGTTCGCGGCTCCCACCCTCACGCTGGACGGACGATGACCTCACTGATTCCGGGGGCCAACGCCGCCCTGACCGCCGAGAACCCGGGGCTCACCGAGCTGATGATCGGCTTCGGATGGGAGATCATCCCCAGCCGCGGTCCGCAGTCCGAGCTCGTGCCCCTGGCCATCCTGTGTGACGCCCAGGGCAAGTCGCTCTCCAACGACCATCTCGTGTTCTTCAACCAGATCGTCAGCCAGGACGGCTCCGTCGGTTTCCGCGACGACCTGGACACCGAAGAGATCGACGTCGACCTCGCCAGGGTGCCCGCCGAGGTCGCGAAGATCGTGTTCGTCGTCTACGTGGACCCCGACGTGCGGGGCGCCGGCAACTTCTCCTCGGTCCGTTCCGCGTACGTCCGGGTGGCCACCCGCGACAACCGCGAGCTGGTGCGTTTTGTTCTCCCGGCCGGCGAGTACCGCACCGTGGACGTGCTGATGTTCGGCGAGCTCTACCGCCACCGTGACGACTGGAAGTTCCGTGCCCTCGGCCAGGGCTATTCGACGGGCCTGCGCGGGGTCGCCGCCGATTTCCGGATCGACCTCTGACCGGTGGCACTGAACAGCTCCCCGGTCCGCACCGACATTGGGTTCCTGCGCCGCCGCGTCAAGCCCGCAGCGCCGACCGCCGTCGCGCGCGATGCCGCCGCCACCGAGCCGGAACCTCGTCGGGCCGCATCCGCCGGGTTGTCTCTCGCCCCCGCGACGACCGGCACAGCAGCTTCACCGGCCCGCCCGGGATCCGTCGCGACGGCGCCGGCCACCGTCTCGCCGGACTCGCTTCCCTTCCCGGCCCCCTCGATCGACGAGGTTCGCGAGCTGGGCGAGAACGAGCCGGTACTCCGGCTCAACGCCCGCGAGTCCGCTGTGGGCAGCCTCATCGTGAGCGGCGCCGACCTCGCCGCGTGGGAGGACGCCGACCGGGTGACCGGCTCGGAGAGCGCTGCAGGCGACACCGCCGGCACTCCCGTGACGACAGCCGGCAATCGGCCGCTGGTGGGATTCGACGAGGCCGATGCGATCGTCTCCCTGCGCCACTTGCAGAGGCTGCGACGCGCCCTGTTCATCGCACGCGGACCGCACACCCTCGGCGTGCAGATCTTCGACGGCTCCACGGTCACGACCGCTCGGGGTGACGACTCACGGATGTTCATCCTCTGTTTGCTGAGGGTCGGTAACCTCATCGAATTGCGGGCGGAACCCGTGGACCGCACGGCGTCTGACGAAGCGATTCTGAGCCAGTTCGGTTTCACCCTCACCCCCCACGTCGCTACTCGAGAGTCCCGGAGCCGATAATCCCCCATGCGCCACTTCGCCTTCCTCGATGACTCCCAGACCGACCAGCTGTTCCACCGGCGGCCCCAGGAAATCTCGGTCGACTCGCCCGCCCCGCTGCTCGCCGCGTTCCTCGGCGCCACGCTCTACTGCCCCGGCGACCGTCCCGCTATCGCCGACGACGTCATCAAACAGGCCTCTCGCGGCTGCGTCAGCATGGTGCTCTGCCTCGAGGACTCGATTGCCGACAGCGCAGTGGATGCCGCGGAGATCAACGTCGCCGAAGCGATCAGAGCCCTGCACCGCACCGCGACGGACAAGCCTGATACCGCCCTCCCCCTGCTCTTCGTGCGGGTGCGCACCCCGGAACAGATGTTGCGGGTGGCCGAGTCCTGCGGTGCGGGCCTGGCTCTGCTCAGCGGATTCGTGGTCCCCAAGTTCGAGAACGAAACCGGCTATGCCGAGGGCTTCTTCGTTGCGCTCCGCGAGATCCAGCGGCAGAGCGGCGCCGACGGCTCGCGGGGCGGCCAACGGCTGCGACTGATGCCCATTCTCGAGTCTCCGAACATGATCCACAGCGAGACGCGTACCTCGGCGCTCGCGTCGATCCGCACGATTCTGCACGACAACCGCGAGGACGTGCTGGCCGCGCGCATCGGCGCGACCGACCTGTCCAGCGCCTTCGGGCTGCGCCGCTCGCGCGACCTCACGGTGTACGACGTCAAGGTGGTCGCCTCGATGATCTCCGACATCGTGAACGTGCTGGGCCGGTCAGACGACAGTTTTGTGATCACCGGCACGGTGTGGGAGCACTATGAGACCGAGCGCATCCTCCGACCGCAGCTGCGTATGACCCCGTTCGTCGAAGCCAACGAGAGAGAACTCCGGCACCGGCTGATGCTGGGCGGCCTGGACGGGCTGATCCGCGAGATCTCCCTCGACCAGGCCAACGGGCTCCTCGGTAAAACCGTGATCCACCCCACCCACGTGTCGGTCGTGCACGCCCTGTCTGTCGTGAGCCACGAGGAGTTCCTCGACGCCGCGGTCATTCTCGACAACGTGGGCGGCGGAGCCAGCGCGTCCCCGTACGGCAACAAGATGAACGAGGCCAAGCCGCACTCCGCGTGGGCGCACAAGACGATGCTGCGCGCCGACGCCTTCGGGGTGGCCTCGGAGTCCACCACCTTCGTCGACCTCCTCGAAGCGAGCATGCGGTGACGGTGGCAACGGCCCTCGACATCCACGTGGCCACCGACCACACCCGGAGCATCCTCGGCGTCGACGAACTCGTCGGCATCGCCCTCCGCCACAACCCCAAGCGCGCCCACCTGCTCGTCTCCACGGTGCTCGCCAAACACGTGCCGACGGTGCCCGGCATCGCCCTGGCGGCCGGGGAACTGCTCGGGTTGCTCGTCTCCGCGGTCATCACCGGCGGCTACCCTCCGGCCGCGAACGAGTTGGGCGACCGATTCGCTGTTCTGGTGGCCCGGCTGGCCGAGAAGGCCGAGTCGACGGATGCCGAATCCCTGGCCCAGGCCCACCGCAATCTGACGGACCTCCGCCGCGACATCCGCGCCGCGACGGCGCCGCAACCGGACGTCGTGACGTTCGGCTACGCCGAGACAGCCACCGGCCTCGGCCAGCTCGTCGCGGACGCCCTCGGCGCCTACTACCTGCACTCGACCCGGCACGCGCCGGCCGGGGCGACCCCGTTCGCCGGCTTCGCCGAGGAACACTCCCACGCCACCGACCATGCCCTGCTGCCGACAGACCCGCACTGGCTGCGCGCGGGCGGCACGACGATTCTGGTCGACGACGAACTGAGCACCGGCACCACGGTGATCAACACGATCACGGCGCTGCATGCCCTAATCCCGCAATCGCACTGGGTGATCGCCTCGCTGATCGACCTGCGGTCCCCCGCCGACCTCGGCCGTTTCGACGAGCTGGCGACCACGCTCGGCACCCGCATCTCCGTGGTCTGCCTGGCCGCCGGCTCGATCGGGCTCCCCGCCGACGTGCTTCCCCGTGCCGGCCGGATGATCGAGTCGATGCCCGTCATCACCCCGGCGCCCGCCGCTGCCGGCGAGGTGCACCTGCTCGACTGCACCGACCTCGCCCCGCTGCGAAGCGCCCGATTCGGCACCACGGCACCCGCGGACGCCGCCCTCGCCGCGGCGGTCGCCGATCGTGTGGCCGCCCTGCTCCCCGCCGGGGAGGCGACCGCGGACGACCGCGGGGTCCTGGTCCTGGGCTCGGAAGAGTTCATCGCCCTGCCGATGCTGACCGCGGACGAGCTCGGACGCGCCGCCACGCCGCTGTTCGTCAGGTTCTCCACCAGCACCCGATCGCCGATCGCCGCCCTCGATGCGGCCGACTACCCGATCAGAAGCGCCATCAGTTTCCGCAGCCACGACACCACCTCCGACGGCGCCGGCGTGCGATTCGCCTACAACCTCACCGCCGGCCATCACCGGTTCGGCACCGTGGTGTTCATGCCGGAACCCGGCACCGACCCCGCCCGGCTGACCGGTGCCGACGGCGTGATCGACGCCCTCCGCCGCGTGAGCGACCGCATCGTGGTCGTGCTCCTGACCGCTTCAGCCCCCACCGATGGGATACCCACCCCGTGACCACCAGCCCTCTCCCGCCGGCGGCCGTGCTGCCGCATCCGCTCAGCGGCCCCGCCTTCGGCTCATACGCCGCCGAGGACGTGAGCTGGCTGCTGCAGGACCTGCAGGGCGTTGCCCTCGAGGCACCGGCCGAGGAACGCGAGCACGCCATCCAGACCGGGGCGGCGAACTACGCCGAGTCGTTACCCATCGAGTACCTGCCGTCGCCGGAATACGAGGCGCTCTACCGGGAGGCGCTTCAGCGTTCCGGCCGCCGGCTCGCTGTAGCCGTCGGCGTCGTCACCGACCTGGCCCTCGCCGCCCGCGGTGACCGGCCGGTGTTCGTCTCCCTCGCCCGGGCCGGCACCCCGATCGGCATCCTGATGCGGCGCTGGGCCCAGCAGGCGCGCGGGATCGACGTGCCGCACTACACGATGAGCATCGTGCGCGGCGTGGGGCTGGACCAGACCGCCCTGCGCTACCTCGCCGCCCACCACGATCCGGAGCAGATCATCTTCGTCGACGGCTGGACCGGCAAGGGCGCCATCGCGCGGGAGCTGTCCGCGGCGATCGCCCTGTTCGGCCGGACCGACGGTGTGTTCTTCAGGGACGACCTGGCAGTGCTGGCCGACCCAGGACACTGCGTCACCATCCACGGCACCCGCGAGGACTACCTGATCCCGTCCGCCTGCTTGAACTCCACGGTGTCCGGGCTCGTGTCCCGCACCGTCTTCAACCGGGATCTGATCGGCGAGGACGAGTTCCACGGCGCCAAGTTCTACGCCGAGCTGAGCCCCAACGACGTCTCGGGCGACTTTCTCGACACCGTCTGCGGCTACTTCACCGATGTCGCCGCCGACGTCGCCGCCGGAGTCGCGGCGGCGAGCGGCGAGGACCGCACCCCGTCGTGGGTCGGCTGGAAGGCTGTCGAGAAGATCAGCACCGAGTACGGCATCAACGATGTGAACCTGGTCAAGCCGGGAGTCGGCGAGACCACCCGGGTCCTGCTGCGCCGGGTGCCCTGGAAGGTGCTGGTGCGGGCGGATGCCGTGGCGGATGTCGCGCACGTGCTGCTGCTGGCCGAGCAGCGCGGCGTCCCGATCGAGGTCGTTCCCGACCTGCCGTACAGCTGTGTCGGGCTCATTCGGCCCGGTCGCGGGATTGCGGGTGCACAGTGACCGGCATGCCCCTGGTCGCCTGCGATCTCGACCGCACCCTCATCTACTCATCGCGCGCCTTCTGGCTCGAGACGACCGACGCCCAGGCTCCACCGATCGTCGTCTCCGAGGTCTATCAGGGCGTGCCGATCTCGTTCATGACGCGCGCCGCCGAGCAGCTTCTGCTCGACCTCGCCGCGACCGCCACGTTCGTGCCGGTCACCACCCGCACCGTCGCCCAGTACAGCCGGGTGCAGCTGCCGGGGTCGGTGCCGCGCTTCGCCATCACCACTAACGGCGGCACGATCCTGGTCGACGGTGAGGTCGATCCGGCGTGGTCGCACACACTGCAGGCCCGGTTGGGCGCGGAAGCGGCTCCGTTGGCCGAGGTCAGGGCCCTGCTCGAGGATCCGGCCGCCGGGGAGTGGATTGTGCGGGTGCACACCGCGGAGGACCTGTTCACCTACGCGATCATCGACCGGGAGGCGATGCCCGCGGACTGGATCGCCGGGCTGCACGTGCGGTGCCGGGCGCTCGGCTGGACCGTCTCCGTGCAGGGACGCAAGCTTTACTGTGTGCCGGAAGCCGTGAACAAGAGCGCCGCCGTAGCCGAGGTGCACCGCTGGCTCGGCGCCCCCACGGTGCTGGCCGCCGGCGACTCGCTCCTCGACCAGCGGATGCTGGAGGAGGCGCACTTCGCCTTCCGGCCGGCGCACGGCGAGCTGCATGACGCGGCCTTCACCAGGCACAACCTGGCCGTGACCGCCCGGCGGGGCATCCTGGCCGGGGAGGAACTGCTGCACTCAATCACCCGGCAGGTGCTGTCGAGCTGAATTTCTTTCCCGTCCTGTCGATCCAGGCCCGCCCCGTTCGACGCATCATGTAGAGGGACGCACTCGGCGCCCTCCACGAGTGAGGAGAACCCGATGAAGTACATGCTGATCATGCGAGCAACCGAAGCGGCCCGTCAGGACTACGACACGGCGGACATCAATCAGATCATCGAGAAGATGGGTGCATACAACGAGGCCCTGGTCAAGGCCGGCGTAATGCTCGCCGGCGACGGTCTGGCCGACTCGATGGCCGACAATTTTGTGGTCGACTTCGCCGCAGACCCACCCATCGTGACCGACGGCCCCTACGGCGAAACCCACGAGCTGTTCAGCGGCTTCTGGATGATCCAGGTCGCGTCGAAGGAGGAGGCCATCGAGTGGGCGAGCCGGTGCCCGCTCGGACCGGGGTCGAAGCTCGAGGTACGCCGGGTCACCGAGATGAGCGATTTCGGTGAGGCGGCCGACAACCCGATCCTTGCGCAGCAGGAGCTCTGGCGCGCCGAGAGCGGCCAGGTCTAGCGGGCTTCGGCCGGCAGGCTGGGGTCATGGCCGATCCGCGGCGCACCGTGGACGCGGTCTGGCGCATCGAGGGCGCCAGGATCGTCGCCACGCTCGCGAAGATGACCAACGATGTGGTGCTGGCCGAGGATCTCGCCCAGGAAGCGGTGGTCGACGCGCTCAGGCAATGGCCGGAGGCGGGCATCCCCCGGAACCCCGGGGCCTGGCTCACGGCCGTCGCCAAGCGCAAGGCCATCGACACCTGGCGGCGACGCGAACGCCTCGATGAGAGGTACCGGGCGATGGCCCATGATCTGGTGGGCATCGGCACCGCCGCGGATGCTGGGGAACCGATCGATGACGACGTGCTGCGGCTGGTATTCATCGCCTGCCACCCGGTGCTCGCCCGCGAGGCTCAGGTCGCGCTGACGCTGCGGCTGATCGGCGGCCTCACCACCGAGGAGATCGCCCGGCTGTTCCTGGTGCCGGTGGCCACCATCCAGCAGCGCATCCTGCGGGCCAAGAAGACCCTCGCCGCGGCGGGGGTGCCTTTCGAGGTGCCCGACCCGAGCGAGTGGCGGTCCAGGCTCGGCGCCGTGCTCGGGGTGGTCTACCTGATCTTCACCGAGGGTTACGCGGCCACGTCCGGCGACCATTGGCTGCGCACCGACCTCGCGAACGAGGCGCTGCGGCTTGCTCGGGTACTCGCCGGTCTCACCCCGCGGGAGCCCGAGGCGCACGCGCTGGTGGCCCTGATGGAGCTGCAGGCCTCCAGGTTCGGCGCCAGGGTGCGCGCCGACGGCACGCCCATCCTGTTGGCCGATCAGGACCGCCGTCGCTGGGACCACGGCCAGATCGCCCGTGGGCAGGCCGCCCTCGCCCGCGCCGACGCGCTGGGCCGCGGCCGGGGCAGCTACGCCCTGCAGGCCGCGATCGCCCAGTGCCACGCGAGGGCCCCCAGCGTGGCGGACACCGACTGGGACCGGATCGTGTTGCTCTACGAGGCACTCGGCCGGATCGCGCCGAACCCGGTGGTTGAGCTCAACCGCGCGGTAGCGGTGGCCATGGCGACCGGTCCCGCATCCGCACTGCGCATCGTCGACGACCTCGCCGACGACGGCGCCCTGCGTGGTTCGGCCCTGCTGGCGAGTGTGCGCGGCGAACTACTGGCCCGGCTCGGCCGCGCCCAGGAGGCCCGGGCCGAGTTCCTCACGGCCGCCGCCCTCACCGCGAACACGCGGGAACGTGACGTCCTGCTCGCCAAGGCCGACGCGCAGGGCTAGAGGCGGGCGCGGAGCTCGTCGACGCGGGCGCGGATGTCGTCACGGACCAGTCGCATGCGCTCCATGCCCTCGATGCCGCGCTCGGAGGGCTCGTCCGTGATCCACGTCTCGAACCTCGTTCCGGCCACCTCATCGACCTGCGCCTCAGACCCGAGGATCACGACGACGTCGGCAGCGGCCACCATGGACGCGGTGATGGCCTTCGGCTGCTCGTCTCCGACGCGGATTCCCAGCTCGGCCAGTGACTCCACGGACTGAGCGTTCAGGGCCGCCGCGGGCTTCGTTCCCGCCGAGAACACCTCGACACCGTCCCCCGCCGCTGCCCTCATCAGTGCGGCCGCCATCTGCGACTTCCCACCGTTCTTCTGGCAGACGAACAGAACGGATGGGATACGGGTCTCGGTCATGCCGCAATCGTACCCACCGCGGCTTGCGCACCGGTCCGTGCGGGTGCCCACCGAACTATGCGGGGCAGGCGCCGGTATGCGGGTGGCGCGCCACCCGCATACCGGCGCGGCACCCGCAGATCGTGGCGACCGGCCCGCACCCGCACCTCGTAGGCTGAACCCGTGGGGGACACCAGAGAACGCGCAGTGGTAGCCGGGGCATCCGGGTTCATCGGCCAGAGACTCGTTCGCGAGCTCCGCGACCAGGGCTACGAGGTCGCCCGCATCGGCCGCACCGGGCCCGACGCGCGCTGGGACGACGACACCGCCGTGCGGGAGCTGATCGACGGTTCCGCCCTGGTCATCAACCTGGCCGGCAAGAGTGTCGACTGCCGGTACACCGACCGCAACCGCACCGAGATCCTGCACTCCAGGGTCAACACCACCCGGCAGCTCCGCGAGGCCATCCAGACGAGCGCGCGGCCGCCGCGGGTGTGGCTGAACGCGAGCACCGCCACCATCTACAGATACGCGATGGACCGCCCGATGACCGAGACCCACGGCGAGATCGGCTCCGGCTTCTCGGCGGACATCGCCCGCAACTGGGAGGACGAGCTCTTCGCCGGTGTCCTGCCCGGCACCCGCCGGGTGGCGCTGCGGATGGCCATCGTGCTCGGTGACGGTCCCGCCACCGCGATTCTCGCGCGCCTGGCACGCCTCGGGCTGGGTGGGCCGCAGGTCGACGGGCGGTGGTTCCCGCACCGGCGCTACCGCGGCATCGGCACTCAGCCGAGCGGAGACGGCACGGCGCCGACCCATCACTCCCGCGGGCGGCAGCGCTTCAGCTGGATCCACATCGACGATGTCATGGCATCCATTCGGTTCATCGTCGCCCACGACGGACTCGCCGGGCCGGTCAACCTGGCCGCGCCGCACCCCAGCGACAACCGCACGCTCATGGCGACGCTACGCCGCCGGGTGGGCGCCAGGCTCGGCTTGCCGGCGTTCCGTTGGATGCTGGAACCGGCCATGTGGCTGCTGCGCACCGAACCCGAGCTGGTGCTCAAGAGCCGCTGGGTGGAACCGGAACGCCTGGTCGCCGCCGGATACCGGTTTGCCTGGCCTGAACTCGAGCCGGCCATCTACGATGTGGTCGCTAGATCGGCACGACCATGACCGGGAATCGTGCCCGCGGCTCCGTCACCGCCGTGGCAGTCCGCGTCGCGCAGAGGATCGTCCAGGCGACCCTCAAAACGGCTCTGGTGATCGTCGACGCGCTGAACATCGGCCCCGGCTCCGCGACATCGTCGGTGGCGCACCTGCCCGTCCTGCTTCCGCGCCCGGGCGGGGACGAGCCGCCCGCCGCCCAGCCCCGCAGGAAGCCGCGTTTTCGCCGCCGCCGCCCACGTCGCTCCAACTAGGCAGCAGCCCCGCGCCGAATCGTCTAGTCCCCACCGAATTGCGGATGCGGGTCACAGCCGCACGTCACTCCGCGAAATCGGAGCTAGAGTGTTTTTCATGCCTCAGATACGCATCAAAGACGCGGCCGCGTTCTTGAGTGTCAGCGACGATACCGTGCGCCGGTGGATCGACAACGGCGTGCTGCCCAGCTCGAAGGACGCCTCGTCCCGCACCGTGGTCGACGGCCTGGCGCTGGCCCAGCTGGCGCGCACGAACGCGGTGCTCCCGGAGGATCCGTCCGGAATCGGCCGGTCCGCCCGCAACCGGTTCGTGGGCCTCGTGACCGACATCGTGATGGACACCGTGATGGCCCAGGTTGAGATCCAGTGCGGCCCGCACCGCGTGGTCTCGCTGATGAGCAGTGAAGCCGTACGCGAACTCGGCCTGGAACTCGGCTCGGTCGCCATCGCCGTGGTCAAGGCCACGACGGTCATCGTCGAAACACCCCAGGGGCGAGTCTGACCGTGGCCCGCGTCACCCGCAGCCTCGCGACCGCAGTCGTGATCAGCCTGACCCTCACCGGATGCGGGTCCGCGACCCCGTCACCGACCGGCTCCGCCGCCGCGCTCGGGGGCGACATCACGGTCTACGCCGCCGCGTCACTGCAGGGCACCTTCACCGAGCTGGCCGCGTCCTTCGAAGCCGCCAACCCGGGCACCACGGTGGTGCTGAACTTCGCCGGCTCCTCCGCCCTCGTCACCCAGATCATCGAGGGCGCCCCGGCCGACGTTTTCGCCTCGGCAGACACCGATAACATGGCCAGGCTCACGGATGCGGCGCTGGGCGACGGCGAGCCCGTGGACTTCGCCACCAACGTCCTGACCATCGCGGTGCCGCCGGGCAACCCCGCGGGTATCACCGACCTCACCGACCTGACCAGACCCGACGTCAGGCTCGTCGCCTGCGCCCCCGAGGTACCCTGCGGCGCCGCGGCCGAGACCGTGGCCGCGAGCGCGGGGGTCACGCTCAGCCCGGTGAGCGAAGAATCATCCGTCACCGATGTGCTCGGCAAGGTCACCTCGGGTGAAGCGGACGCCGGCCTGGTCTACGTCACCGACGTCGCCGCCGCGGGCGCCGCGGTCGAGGGCATCGAGTTCGCCGAGGCCGCCAGCGCCGTCAACACCTACCCGATCGTGCCCGTGACCGGCTCGGCATCCGTTGACGTGGCCCGGGCGTTCGTCGACTACGTCACCGGCAGCGCCGGCGCCGCCGTGCTGCGCGCCGCGGGCTTCGGGGCGGCGTGATCTCATGACGGTTCCCCGTTGGGTCTTCGCCGTGGCCGGCCTCGGCGCGGTCTTCGTGCTACTGCCGCTCGTGGCGATGGTGCTCAGGGTGAACTGGACCGAGTTCGTGCCGCTGATCAGCTCGGAGTCCTCGGTCGCCGCGCTGCTTCTCAGTCTGCGCACCTCGCTGGCGGCGACCGCGTTGTGTGTAGTCTTCGGCGTGCCGATGGCGTTGGTCCTGGCCCGCACCGACTTCTGGGGGCAGAAGGTGCTCCGCTCGCTGGTGTTGCTCCCCCTCGTGCTCCCCCCGGTCGTCGGCGGCATCGCGCTGCTCTACACCTTCGGCCGCCGGGGACTGTTGGGCAAGACCTTCGAACTCCTGGGCATCGAGATCGCCTTCTCCACCACCGCCGTCGTGATCGCGCAGACCTTCGTCGCCCTGCCGTTCCTGGTGCTGAGCCTGGAGGGCGCCCTGCGCGCGGTGGGCAGCCGGTACGAAGCCGTCGGCGCCACCCTCGGCGCCAGCCCCACCACGGTGCTGCGCCGCATCACCCTGCCCCTGGTGCTGCCGGCCGTGCTGTCGGGCGCCGTGCTGTCGTTCGCCAGGGCACTGGGCGAGTTCGGCGCCACCCTCACCTTTGCCGGCAGCCTGCAGGGCACCACCCGCACCCTGCCGCTGGAGATCTACCTGCAGCGGGAGACCGACCCGGACACCGCCGTGGCGCTGTCACTGGTGCTGGTGGTCGTGGCCGTCATCATCGTCAGCCTCGCCCATCGCACCGGTGAGCCCTCCCGCCGTCGGGCACGGGCGCTCTCGTGACCTTCTCCCTCGACCTGCACGTCGCCGACCGCGACGTCAGCCTGCACCTGGACGTGGCGGCCGGCGAGACCGTCGCGATCCTGGGGCCCAACGGCGCCGGCAAGTCCACCCTGCTGGGCACCATCGCCGGGCTGGTCACCCCCGACTCCGGGCGTTGCGAGCTGAACGGCACCGTCTTGTTCGACCTGCCGGGCGCCGGGCGTCGCCCCCGCACCTGGCGGCCCCCACACCAGCGCGGTGTCTCCCTGCTCGCCCAGGAGGCGCTGCTGTTCCCGCATCTGAGCGTGCTCGACAACGTCGCCTTCGGCCCCCGCAGCGCGGGAGCGCCCTCGGGCCGGGCTCGCCAGATCGCGACCCACTGGCTCCGCGAAGTGGATGCCGAACAGCTGGCCGCCCGGCGCCCGGCCGAGCTCTCCGGCGGGCAAGCTCAGCGGATCGCGGTGGCGCGGGCCCTCGCATCCGACCCCGGCCTGCTGCTGCTCGACGAACCGTTGGCCGCCCTGGACATCTCGGTGGCGCCGGCGGTGCGGCGGATGCTGCGCCGCGTGCTGGCCGGCCGCAGCGCGCTGATCGTGACCCACGATGTGCTCGACGCCTACACCCTGGCCGACCGCGTGGTGATCGTCGAGGGCGGCCGGATCGTCGACCAGGGCACCCCGGCCGAGGTCTTCGACCGGCCGCGCAGCGCCTTCGCGGCCGGTCTGGCGGGCCTGAACCTGCTCACCGGTGTGCGCCGGGGCACCAACCTGATCACGGCGGATGCCGCGGCCCCAGTCGCGAACATCCCCGAGCCGGGCGTGGCCGACGGGGCACCGCTGTCTTTGGCGGTCCGTCCGGGCGCAGTGTCGGTGTCGATCGACCCGCCGGCCGATTCGCAGCTCAGCAGCGTGCGAGCCGAACTGATCGACCTCGAGCCCCGGGGCGACTTTGTTCGGGCACGGAGCGCCGTGCTGGCCGCGGACGTCAGCCCGAAGGAGGCCGCGCAGCTCGACGCCGCCGTGGGCTCCCCGGTCTGGTTCTCGTTTGCGACGGCCGCCGCCACGCTGTACCCCACCGTGCCCTCCGACCGGACCACGTCGTCGTGATCCACCCGGACGTGTCAGGGGCCATGGCCCTGTTCGGGTCGTTGTGCGGTCATTCGGAGACTGCGGCCGCCGAGAACGACATCGACAACGTGGACTACGGCGGCGCCGTTGCCCGGATCGGAACTCGACGCCTGCGGTTCCGGGTAGGCCGGGTGACGCCCCGCAAGGTCGGCCTGTTCGTCGCCGTCTGGCAGCGATCGCCCACCGGTTCGACCGAACCTTTCCCGGTCGACGACGTCGACCACCTGGTCATCCTCACCCGGGAGGGGCTGCACTCCGGTCAGTTCGTATTCCCGCGCTCCGCGCTGCAGCGTCACGGCATCGTGTCGGTGGCGGGCCAGGGCGGCAAACGCGGCTTCAGGGTCTATCCACCGTGGTCGCGCACCAGCAACGCCCAGGCCATCCGCACCCAGGCGTGGCAGGGCGCGTTCTTCCTCGACACCAGCGACGGCGTCGACCTCGAGCGGCTGCGTGAACTTCTCGACCCCTGAGCCCGCACGCACCGGCACGGGGCAGGCGCGCTGGTGTCGTAGCGATGCGGCTGACCGGCCTACCGAACAGCGGTGGTGATGAGGCGTTCCAGGCGCACGATGCCGGCGTAGCGGCCGGCGTTGTCGGTGACGATCAGGGGATCGTAGCGATGCGTGCTGTCACGGGTGATCGCGCGCAGCAGGGCATCCCGAACCGGGGTGTCCAGGTTCACCCGCACGGCGCCGGTCGTGACCCCGAGGTGGGCGCTCTCACTGTCGAGAACCGAGACGGGCCGGCCATGGTGGTCGATGAGCACCACGGTGCGCACCTCCGCGTGATCGGTGAAGATCCGGGCTGCGGCGGCCACCGACTCCGCGCCGGGGGCGATGTCGAGCAGATCGCGCACGACGGGAACGGGCTGCCGCTCCGCACTGGGCACCACCGGCCTGGCCAGGTCGGGCCAGGCGGGACCGGGCCGGGCGAGGTAGTAGCCCTGCGCGAGCGGCACCCCGAGGGCGGTGATGGTGTCGTACTCCGCCGCTGTTTCGATGCCCTCGGCCAGCACCCAGGAGTCGATGCGGTTGGCGAAGGTGCCGATCATCTCGACCAGCGCGCGTTTCGCCTCGTCGGTGTCGATGCCCTGGATGAGTTCCCTGTCGAGTTTGATCAGTGCGGGTTTGAGCGCCAGCAGCCGGCTGAGACCGGCGTAGCCCGAGCCGAGGTCGTCAACGGCGATCAGGCCGCCGGCAGCACGGATGGCGTCGAGCTCGGGCTCGAGGTCGGCCGCGGAGTCGATGGCGGACTGTTCGGTGAGCTCGACGAACACCCCGGTGAGGTCGGCCTGGTCCCGCCAGACCTGCCGGATCGCGTCATGGCCGAGCACGTGCGGTGACACGTTCACGGTGATGAAGCAGTTGGTCGGCACCGAGCCGCGCTCGGCGAGGATGACCCGCAGACAGCGCGCCTCGATCTCCGCGGACCGGTTCGTGGCGCGGGCCTGGGCAAACAGGTCCTCGACGCTGATCCCCGCGGGCATTTCGAAGCGGGCCAGGCCCTCGAACCCCACCACGATCCCGCGGGCGGTGTCCACGATCGGCTGGAACGCCGCCGTTACGCCCGTTCCGGCGCTGACAGCGTCCAGCAGGGCGGCCCACTCGGTGGCGGGGAGCGGTGTCGTCAGGAGACGACCACGATCCGGTCCGTGACGCTCTGGACCAACTCGGGGCTCACGGTGCTGATGCCGTGCACCGCGCTCGCGTGCTGGGCGACGAGAACGAGAATTTCGTCATCGGTGGAACTGACCCAACTCGCCGTGCACCCTGGCACCACATCTCCGCACGCGAATGACTTCATGACGTTTTCCCCTGTCGTTGCTGCCACCGGGGCGATTCCCTGGTCACTGAGGCTTCCGAGTGTAGTTCGGCGCGACGTGATGTGCGGATTGGGCTAGTACCGCACCTCGTCGATGGGGCCGCCGCCGGCGAGGTCCTCGAGCAACAGCTCGGGGTGGTCGCGCACGGTGTTGCGCAGCCGCCACGGGGTGCTGAACAGGGCCAGCAAGGTGCCGTCGCTGCGGCGGAGCACCTCCACCTGGCGGTCGTGGCCCAGGATCAGCGCGCTTTCCTTGTCGGTGCGCCGGGCCAGCTGGTACGGCAGCACGTCGCTGCGGATGGCGGCGCCGAAGTCGTGCGACATCCGCTCTTCGACGACCTCGAACTGCATCGGGCCAACGGCGCCGAGCACCGGGGCCTGGTCGCCGCGGAGGTCCGAGCGCATCACCTGGATGACACCCTCGTGGTCGAGCTGGTCGATACCGCGGCGGAACTGCTTGTGCTTACTGGTGTCGGCGGGGCGCACGGCGCGGAAGTGCGCGGGGGCGAACATCGGCAGCGGCGGGAAGGTGACCGCGGGGCTGCCCTCGTGGATGGAGTCGCCGACCCGCAAAGCGGAGGCGTTGACCAGGCCGACGATGTCGCCGGGCCAGGCCTCCTCGGCCACTTCGCGGTCCTTGCCGAACAGCTGCTGGGCGTACTTGGTGGCGAACGGCCGGCCGGTGGCGGAGTGGGTGACGACCATGCCACGGCGGAACTGGCCGGAGCAGACCCGCACGAATGCGACGTAGTCGCGGTGCGAGGAGTTCATGCCGGACTGCACCTTGAACACGAAGCCGGAGAACGGGCTGGTCACCGGGCGGTGGCCGCCGTCGGCGTCCAGGCGCGCCTCGGCAGGCGGGGCGAAGTCCACCAGGGTGTCCAGGATGTGCTGCACACCGAAGTTGAGCACCGCGGCGGAGAACAGCACCGGGGTGGTCACGCCGTCGAGGAACAGTTCCTCGTCGTGGTTCTGGCCTTCCTCGGTGAGCAGTTCGGACTCCTCGGCGGCGGCGACCCAGGCGTCACCCTCGACTGCGGCGGCCTCTTCGGCGGTGGTGCGCTCGGAGTCGGCGCGGGTGGCGCCGCCGGCGGTGCGGTTGAAGCGGATGAAGTCGCTGCTGTCCCGCTCGATCACACCGCGGAAGTCACCCGCGATGCCCACCGGCCAGGTCAGCGGGGTGGGGATCAGGCCGGTGCGGGTGCGGATCTCGTCCATCAGGTCGAGGGCGGCGGAGCCCGGCCGGTCCCACTTGTTGATCACGGTGATGACGGGCAGGCCCCGCTGCTTGCAGACCTCGAAGAGCTTCATGGTCTGCACCTCGAGGCCCTTGCTGGCGTCGACGAGCATCACGGCGGCATCCACCGCGGAGAGCACCCTGAAGGTGTCCTCGGAGAAGTCGGCGTGGCCGGGGGTGTCGACGAGGTTGATCACGCTGTCGCGGTACTCGAACTGGATGGCGGCGGAGGTGATCGAGATGCCACGCTCCTGTTCCATGGTCATCCAGTCGGAGACGGTGCCGCGCCGGCCGGCCTTGCCGTGCGTGGCGCCGGCGGTGGTGATGGCCCGCGCGTGCAACAGCAGCGCCTCGGTGAGCGTGGACTTGCCCGCGTCGGGGTGCGAGATGACGGCGAAGGTACGCCGGCGCACGGCCTGAGCCTCGACCTCTTTCGGGGACACCTCGGTGCCCGGGGTCACGGTTGCTTCAGCCACTGCTCGGTTCCTACCTCTATATGTCTGTCAATGCGCCGCTTGCGCGCACGCGTCCTTCAAACCTAACCTGCGCGGCTGTTCACCCGCTCCCCGCTAATTGTTACCATCCTTTACAAACAGAGTCGGCGCGTGGGACAATGTCCTCACAGGCAGTTGATACAGCATGAGCACCCTCGTGGCCGGTTTCTTGCCCCGCGACACTCGCCGACCGCTGAGGAGCCCCAGCCATGACCGCCGTGACCCTCACTTCGGTTCTCGCCCAGGCCCTCCCGCTCGGCGCCGGCGAGCCGGTGATCGCCGTGGATGTGGGCGGCACCGACACCAAGGCCGCGCTCTTCGACACCTCCGGCCGGATGCTCGGACTCAGCCGCACGCCGACACCGCTGGACGGCGAGCGCACGGCCTTCTCGGTGATCGCCCGGGTGCAGGAGCTCACGCTGCAGTTCGCCGCGGATTTTCCCGCGGTGCGGCCCCGGGCGGTGGGCCTGCTCGCCCCCGGCCTCGTCGACGACGACGCGGGCATCGGCGTGCTCTCCACCAACCTGCACTGGTCCAACGTGCCCTTCAAACAACTCACCGAAGAACTCATCCACCTGCCCACCACTTTCTCGCACGATGTGCGGGCCGCCGGTGAGGCCGAGTTCAGGCTCGGCGCCGCCCGCCCCTATCGCAACGTGGTGGTGTTGGTCATCGGCACCGGGATCGCCGGGTCGCTGTTCATCAACGGCCGGGCGCACACCGGCGGCGGCTACGCGGGCGAAATCGGCCACTCGATAGTGCACCCGTCCGGTCCGCTCTGCGGCTGCGGCTCCCGGGGCTGCCTGGAGACCGTGGCCTCGGCCGGCGCGATAGTGCGCCGCTACGAAGAGGTCACCGGCATCCGGTTGAGCGGGGCCCGCGAGGCTCTGGCCCTGGCCCGCACCGGCGACCCCGCGGCGGCGCTGATCTGGAGCGAGGCACTGGATGCGCTCGCCCTGAGCATCGCCCAGCTGGCCGCGATCCTCGCCCCGGAAGCGATCGTGATCGGGGGCGGCCTGGCGCAGGCGGGCGACCAGCTGTTCGTGCCGCTGCGTGAGAGGGTGAGCGCTCTGCTCAGCTTCCACCGGCGTCCGGTGATCCTACCGGCGTCGATCGGCGAGAACGCCGGCCTGCTCGGCGGCGCGCTGCGGGCGCGCGACCTGGTGAGCTAGACCGGCTCGGCGGTCAGGGGCACCGCGGTCGGGGGCACCGCCGCCAGCAGCTCCAGCAGCGCCCGCCCGGCCAGCCTCGACGCACCGAAGGTGGCGATGTCGGCGTAGCGCAGGTCGTCCGACGGCCAGCCCATGTCGACCACGAGAACATCACGGCGGTCGGCGCGCAGCGTATCCACCAGGTCACGAATGAACGGATGCCGGTGGTTGTCCTTGCCGATCACGACCACGGCAGAGTCGGCCGAGAGCTCCAGCGCCCCGCTGTCCTCTGCGCTGCGTGCGAGGAGAGGCCTGGCCAGCCACACGGTCGCGAGGTCCGACTCCGGATGCGCGGCCGCCTCGGCGAACGGCCCCCAGGGCGCCAAGCCCACGGCGATGTTCGTGACGGTGTCGAGGCGAACCACGGGGAAGGTCTCCGGAACCGCCGCGAGCCACCGCTTCGCGTGGTCGTTGATCGCGAAGGAGGCACGGATCCGCCCGGTATCGAAGCTGGGTTCCGGCATCGTCAGCGCGGCAGCCGGGAGCTGGATGTCCAGGGTGTCGTCGCGGATTCCGGCCGCGAGGCGGTGCACCCGGCCGGCCGCCTCGGCGAGACGGGCCTCGGTGAGGGTTCCGGCGTCGACGGCGGCCAGGATGGCGGCCTCGATCTGGTCGAGCTGCTCGGCGGTGTTCTCGGTGCCGATGCAGAGCAGGTCGCAGCCGGCGGCGAGGGCGGCGGCGGCGGCCCCCGGGATGCCCAGGATGCCGCTGGCACCCTTCATATCCAGGGCGTCGCTGACGATGACGCCGGTGAAGCCCAGTTCGGTGCGCAGCAGGCCGCCGAGCACCCGCGTCGAGAGTGTTGCGGGGTTCTCCGGATCGATTTGGGGCAGCAGGATGTGCGAGGTCATGATGGTCTTCGCGCCGGCGGTGATCGCGGCGTTGAAGGGCACCAGCTCCCGCTCGCGCAGGGTCGACGGCGGCAGGTCGACGACGGGCATGGCCAGGTGGGAGTCGAGGGCGGTGTCACCGTGGCCCGGGAAATGCTTGGGGCAGGCGGCGACCCCGGTGGACTGCAACCCGCGCACCCAGGCGGCGGAGTGCAGGCCCACCCGCACCGGGTCGACGCCGAAACTGCGCACGCCGATCACCGGGTTGTCGGGGTTGGAGTTGACGTCGGTGTCCGGCGCGAAGGTGAGGGTGCAGCCGGCCTTCCGCAGCTCCCAGCCGACCTGCCGGCCGACTTCCTCGGTGTAGCCGAGGTCGTCGATCCGGCCGAGGATGGCGTTGCCCGGATACGGCGAGCCCGAGGAGAAGTAGAGCCGGGTGACGTCGCCGCCCTCCTCGTCGATCGCGATGACCGCGAGCGGATTCGCGGCGCGGATCGAGTCGGTCAGCGCCCGCAGCTGGGCGATCGAGACGATGTTCTGCCCGAACAGGCACACGGCTCCGAGTCCGTCCTGCAGGCGCAGGCGCAACCAGTCCGGCAGCAAGGTGCCCACGAAGCCCGGCATCAGGGTCGCCCGGATGTTCCTGCGCACCGGGGAGTCGTCGCCGTGGCCGCCGGTCATCCCTTGACCGCCCCGCTGACCAGTCCGCTGGTCATTCTGCCCTGCACGAAGAGGAAGAAGATGATCACCGGAATGGCCACCATGGTGGACGCCGCCATCACCTGGCCCCAGTCGGTGGCCCGGCTTGCGCTGGCCTGGATGAAGCCGCGCAGCCAGAGCGGAAGCGTCTGGCTGGAGTTGTCCTGCAACAGCACCAGGGCCACGGTGAACTCGTTCCAGGCCTGCAGGAACGCGTAGACGCCCGAGGCCACCAGGCCGGGGGCGAGGAGGGGGAAGGTGATGCGCATGAACGCCTGGGTGCGGCTCAGGCCGTCGATCATGCCCGCCTCCTCGAGGTCGGCGGGGACGCCGGCGACGAAGCCGCGCAGCATCCAGATCGTGAAGGGCACGACCGCGGCGATGTAGATGATGCTCACGCCCACGATCGAATTGAGCATGTTCAGGCTGCCCATCAGCTTGTACTGAGCGATGAAGAGCCCCTCGGCTGGGAGCATCTGGATCAGCAGCACGGCCAGGACGAACGCCTTGCGCCCGCGGAATCTGAACCGGCTGATCGCCAATGCCCCGAGGAAAGCGAAGAGCAGGCAGAACACCACGGTGATGAGGGCGATGGCCGTGCTCATGCCCAGGGCGGGCAGGAAGGTGCCGCCCGAAAAGACCGCGACGAAGTTGTCGAGGGAGCCGCCGAACGGGAGCCAGGTCGGGGTGGTGCTCTGCAGCACCACGTTGGGCAGCAGCGACGAGTTGAGCATCCAATAGACCGGGAACACCCAGATCAGGGAGACCACGATGCCGATCACGCCCAGCGCGATCCGGCCAGGGCGGATGCGCCGGTTGCCGCCGCCGCCCTTCCGGCCGGTCGGCGGGAGGTCGGGCCGGGGCCGCGAGCCGGCCGGCGGGGCGGATGCGCCGGTGGATTGGACCGTCGAGGTCATGATTCGTCCTCCTTGAGCATGCTGCGTACGTAGAACCAGCTCAGGGCCACGGTCAGCACGAGCACGAAGATCGAGACGGCGCTGGCCATCGCGAAGTCGCTGGAGCCGACGCCGAGTTGGTAGATGTAGGTGCCGAGCAGATTGGTCTCCGAGGCGATCGACCCGACGTCCTGCAGCAGGCGGATCTGGGTGAACACCCGCAGGTCCCAGATCACCTGCAGCAGCAGGATGATCGCGAGCACCGGCCGGATGATCGGCACGATGATGTACCGGAGCCGCTGGGCCAGCGTGGCGCCGTCCAGCTGGGCGGCCTCGAGCACCTCTGTGGACACCTGGGTGAGGCCGGCGTAGATGGAGAACGCCACGAACGGCACGCTCATCCAGACCACGATGACCATCGCCACGAAAAAGAACGACAGCGGGTTGGCCAGCCAGTTGTGGTTCTGGAAGTCCAGGCCCATACCGGTCAGAACCGAGTTCAGCACCCCCCGGCGCCAGTCGATGAGCCAGTTCCAGACCGTCATCGCCGCGACGACGGGCATCGCCCAGGCCAGCAGCAACGAGATCTGCAGGGTGATGCGCACGCTGGTGTGCACGGCGTTCATCAGCAGCGCCATCAGGGTGCCGATGGCCATGGTGACCGCGGCGGTGACCAGGCAGAAGGCCAGCGACCGAGCCACCACGGTCCACATGTACGGGTCCGTGAACAGGGTCACGTAGTTGTCGAACCAGACGAATTCCGGGGGTTGGCCGAACTGCTGGGAGAGTCCGAACCTCTGCATCGAGGTGATGAACTGCCAGACCAGCGGATAGCCGAGCGCCAGGATCAGGATGGCGCAGGCCGGGATGACCAGCAGGTACGGCGTTGATCTGCCCCTTTTTCGGGGCCTGGCCGGCCGCGGCGGATCGGCCTGGCCGAGCACGAGGTTCTGCGTGGTCACGCCGACCCTCCTTTCGTTGTTCGATTCGTCTGGTTCGACAGGCTGCCGGCTATTCGCCGTTCAGCATCGGGGTGAGCTTGTCGTCGTATTCCGTGGCGAGTGCCTTCAGGTCGGTGGAGCCCTCGATCTTGCTGAAGAACTCTTCCATCACGAGGGAGCCTTCGACCGTGGCCCAGCCGGGCGCTGCCGGGGTGAGCTTCGAGTTCGAGGCCGAGGCGATCAGCGCCTGGGCAAACTGGTCGTCGCCGAGCGAGTCCACGTAGTCGCTGTTCGCCGGGCCGAGGCCGTTCTGGCCGAGCATCATCTGGTACTCCTCCGAGTAGATGATCCTGAGGAGGCTCTTGGCCAGCTCGGGGTTCTTGCTCGTCGCAGAGATGCCGATGTTGGATCCGCCGGCGAAGACCGGGGCGGGCTTGCCGTCGTTGCCTGGCAGGGCGAAGACCGCGTTCTTGGTGTCATCCCAGGTGCGGGTGGCCTTGCCGTCGGCGTCGGTGCCGAGAGTTCCGATCGACCAGTGCGCCCAGGTGGGGGCCATGATCGTGGCGGCGGACAGTGAGGTGTTCGACGTGACGGCGCCCTCGGCATCCTTGATCTCGTCGCTGTCGTTCAGGTAGATGTACTGGTTGGAGTCCTTGGCGTCGTTGGGCGCATTGGAGGCTGACTTGTACAGCTCCTGCAGCTGGGCGAGGCCGGTCAGGGTGTTCTCCGAGGCCAGCGTCGAGGTCCAGGTGCCGTCCTTGACGGTGGCGAGTTCGCCGTCGTTGGCGAAGATCCAGGAGATGCCGTTGCGCCAGTCCTGACCGCCGAGGTAGAAGCCGGAGAAGTCGGGGATGTTCAGCGGGTTGGCGGCGTTGATCGCGGCGACGCCGGCGTTGAACTCCTCGAGGGTGGTGGGCTGCTCGACTCCGGCTGCCGCCCAGACGTCGGCGCGGGTGAATACGGCGCGGGAGCCGAAGTAGTAGGGCAGGGCGTAGTTCTTGTCGCCCACCATGCCGGCGTCGACGAAGGACTGCAGCAGGTTGGCGCCGCCGAGCTCCTCGTACATGTCGGAGATGTCGAGGAACGCACCCACGTTGGTGAAGGTCGACGACTGGGTGTTGCCCAGCTCGGTGACATCCGGGGTGTTGTTGGCGTCCGGCAGTGAGGTCGTCAGCTTGGTGACCAGGTCACCCCAGTCCTGCTGCTGGATGTTCAGGGTGGCGCCGGTCTGTGCGGTGAATTCGGACTTCAGGTAGTCGCGCAGTTCATCGGGGGTGTCGCCGCCGGCGAGCCAGAGGGTGATGGTCTTGTCGCCGTTGTCGGTGGAGGCGTCGGTGCCTTCATCGGTGGCGGACGAACATCCCGCCAGCACGAGCGCGGACGCAGTGGCCAGCGCGGCGAGAGATGCGAGCTTTCTCTTCATGAGATATTCCTTTCGTGGATTGCCGACGTTGGCGGGCGCCACATCGTTGGTGCAGGGGAAATCCGTCGGCTAGGAAACGCCGAGTTGTGCGGAGAGAACCATGACGGCCGCGCCGCGCAGAACGATGTCCTCCCCCTGCGCGGTCATCCGCAGGGTGAGATCGCCGGTTTCGGTGGCCATGGTCCTCGACCGGAGGGTCTCGACGGTGGCCGCGGAGAGGGCGCCGTCGAGAAGTTCGGGGGGCCCGCTCAACACGATCTCGAGCAGGTTGAGGGCACCGACGACGGGGGCGAGGATGATGCCGAGCCGGCGGCCCGCCTCGGTGAGGATGTCGGAGGTGGCGCGCTCGGCATCCGCCGGGGTAGCCGCCGCGGCGGTGGCGTCATGGATCGCCGCGGTCAGCCGCGGTACGGAGAGCCAGGCCTCGAGGCAGCCGGACTTGCCGCAGGCGCACAGCGGGCCGTCGTCGGTGCCGACCACGACGTGGCCGATCTCACCGGCGGCGAAGCGCTCACCGAAGATTGCGCGACCGCCGATCAGCAGCCCGGCGCCGACACCGTGGCCCACTTTGACCAGGAGCAGATCGTGGTCGGCGCCGCCGAAGCTGTGTTCGGCGAGCACGGCGGCGTTGGCGTCGTTGACCACCCGAACGGGCAGACCGGTCAGCTCCTGGAGCCGGGCCTGGAGCGGCTGGTCACGCCAGCCGAGGTTGGGCGCGTTGCGCACGACTCCCGCCCGGTCCACGATGCCCGGAGACCCGATTCCGACACCGAGGATCGGGGCGGTGGCCGCGGCGATGACCTGGGCGAGCAGCTCGGCGACAGTGTCGTAGGCGGCCTCGCCGCGGGCGCCGGCCAGGTCGAGTCCCGAGCTGGACAGCACCGCACCGTCAAGACTGAGCACCGCGCCGCGCAACCGGGTGTGACCGGAGAGGTCGAGTGAGACGATCTGAAACGCGGACCGGTTGATGTCGAGCAGGGTGGCGGGCTTGCCTGGACGCGGTTCCTGGCGCTGGCCCAGTTCGATGACGAGGTTCTCCCCCATCAGCTCGCTGATCAGGTCGGAGACCGTCACCCGGGTCAGGCCGGTTTCCCGGGCCAAGTCAGCGCGGCTTTGCAGGCCGGCGCGGTACAGCGTTTGCAGCACCAGGGTGCGGTTGTTCAGGCGGATGTGCTCGGGCAAGACCTTCGCGGTGGGGCGGAGGGCTCGGTCCTGGATCGTCCGCGGGGCGCCGGTTGCTGTCATGTTTGTTAGTAAACCTTACGAACGAAATGCGCGCAAGGGAGAACAAACTATTGGTTGGGTTGGTTACCAAGTCGTAACGCGGCGATGCTATCCGCCGCCTGGATGCCCCCCGCGCTCAGCGGGGCAGGCCACGATAGTGCGCGCGAAGCTCGGAGCCGAGGTGCTCGATGGCGTAGCTGAGCATGGTGCGGGGCATGCGGCCCGCGTGCAGGTCGAGGAAGCGGAGCAGCAGGTCCCGGTCGACGCGGGCGCCGACCTCGCGCAGCATCCAGCCCACGGCCTTGTGCATCAGCGGCTCGGGATCACCCAGCAGCCGCGCGGCCAAGTCGAGGGTGGTGGTGGCGTCGCCGCGCCGGATGAACGCCGAGGTGGCGATCACCGCCACCCGCCGTTGCCAGAGCACCTCGCTGGCGGCGAGCTCAGCCAGCAGCCCGCGCGGCCGGTCGAACAGGTACTCGCCGAGCAGCCCCGGCGCGGAGGAGTCCACCAGGTCCCAATTGTTCACCCGGCCGGCTCGCAGCTGCGCGAGATAGAACTCGGCGAGAACCCGGCGCCGGGGGTCGTCACGGGTGCGCGGGGCGCTTGCCCGGGCGAATTGCGCCACCAGGATCAGCAGGGCGGCGAGTCGGTGCTCGTGCACCGGGCCGGCCAGGAGCAGGTCGATCTCGTGCGGCGGCAGGGTGGCGAACCGTGTGACCACCGCTCGGGTCTGCGGCACGGTGACGCCGATGAACACATCACCCTCGGCGTACTGCCCTTGCCCGGTCTGGAAGTACCGGGCGGCCCCGGTGGCGCGCTCCGGATCGGCGATCGCGGCGAGCGCCGCCCGCACCTCGGCCGCGGTGGCACTGCCCGAAACGCGCCCGGCATCCGTCATGGCAGCAGGCTAGCGCCCGGGCGGCCGATCAGCGCCGCGTGGTGCGGATCGCGCCGTAGGCGCGCATCAGCTGAGGCACCACAAGGTACACGGCGACCGGCACCACGACCACCGAGAGCACAAAGGCGCGCAGAACCGGATTCCAGTCGGTGGCGAACGGGGCAATCGCGAAGAATCCAAGCGTCACCAACGGGAAGATGGCGATCCAGGTGATCACGGCCCGCACGTGCACAGACGGGGGTGCGGCACTTCCGCGGGGAGCTGGGGGTAGTGACACTGGGTCTTCCTTTCGAGAGATGAGCGGCCGATGATCACGACCTCGTCCCCCTACAGTGCGGCCGTCGCGAAATTCCTGAAACTATCGTTGCCAAAAGTGGGACACGCTGCTTAGCTGTCCGCATGAGCAGCACTCCCCGGATCAACGACGAGCTGAGTCAGATCGCACCGCGCCTGCGCCGCGCCCGCGAAAAGAAGAACGTCACGCTGGCCGAACTCGCCACCGCAACCGGGATCTCCAAGAGCACGCTCTCCAGGCTCGAGTCCGGGCAGAGGAAGCCCAATCTCGAGCTCCTGTTGCCCATCGTGGCCGCCCTGGCGGTGCCGTTCGAGGAGATCGTCAGCCCGCCCAGGGTGCAGGACCCGCGAGTACCGCAGAGGTCCACCCGGGCGGACGGCCGCACCCTCACGCCGCTCTCCCAGCACCAGGGCGAGCCCCAGGCCTTCAAGATCGTCATCCCCGCCACCGATCGGGAGCCCGCGCCCCGCACCCACACCGGGTACGAGTGGATCTACGTGCTCTCCGGTCGCCTTCGGCTGATCCTCGGCGAGCACGATGTGGTCCTGGGCACGGGTGAGGCGGCGGAGTTCGACACCCGCAATCCCCACTGGTTCGGCTCCACCGGCACCGATTCGGTGGAGATCCTCTCCATGTTCGGCAAGCAGGGCGAACGCATCCACCTGCGTGCCCGGTCGACATCGGCGACATCGGCGACATCGGCGACATCGGCGACATCGAGCTAACCGTTCGGTCGGTGCAATCACGCGCCAAACCGGGCCAAGACGGCGATTCGCTGCGGAGGCTCGCATGAAAACGCCGTCAACCCCCGGTTACGCTGGGGGCGGCGCACACCGGTGTATTCCAGTTGAGTGCGCCGCACGCACGTCGCGCCCGCGGCACTCACGAGGACGGGAGGTTCCCATGTCGAATTACATTGCAGACGCACTGGTCGGTGAGCCCGAGGTTCTCGAGGACACCCGCCCCTCCGCCACGGACCTGACCGGCTCGCCCGCCTGGCTGCGGCTCAAGACCGCCGCCGCCGCCCTGCAGACCGTGCAGGCCCAGGACGGTTCGATCCCCGAGGCCGGCGCCCACGCGGATGCGCAGGCGTCCGTCGCCGAGATCACCGGCGCGGTCACCGAGTTGGCGCCGCAGTTCCCGCACGATGCCGCCTACCTGGCCGCCGTTGTGGTCGACTTCGACCGCTGGGCGGCCGGCGGCTTCGGCGTGCCCGACTTCTACGACTCGCTGCTGGCCTTCCAGCCGCAGCAGCACCGGGAGGACGGCATTCGGCACCTGGTGGTGTTTCCGATGTACACCCAGAACGGCAGCCCCAACCGGCTCGTCGAGGCGGTGCTCATCGAGGTGCTCTGGCCGGAGTTCGTGGCCGAGCTCGAGACCGAGTACACCAACAAGCTGTTCGTGCCCATCCGCTTTCTCGACTTCACGGCCGGGTACGACACCAACTCGGCGGTGCTCTTCCCCGAGACCGTGGCGATGCGGCAGATCCCCACGTTCACCTGGGGGGCCATCTTCGCCGACCGGGAGGCCGCGAGGTTCCGCAGGGTGGTGCGCGCCGCGGCCGAGATCACCAGGCTGGAGCTGCCCGCCGAGGCCGAGGCGCTGCTCGACGACCAGCACCTCACCGAAGAGACCTTCGTGATGTGGGACCTCATCCACGACCGCACCCACATGCGCGGCGACCTGCCCTTCGACCCGTTCATGATCAAGCAGCGGATGCCGTTCTTCCTCTATTCACTCGAGGAACTGCGCTGCGATCTCACGGCGTTCCGCGAGTCGGTGAAGATCGAACGGGACGAGGCCGCCAGCCCCGAGGCCCGCCGGCACGCGAAGCTGGTGCAGTACGCGGTCATTTTCGACCGTATCTTCAGGTTCTCGATCACCGGCAGCCGGGTGCGCAACTATGACGGCCTCGGCGGCCAGCTGCTGTTCGCCTGGCTGCACCAGCACCACGTGCTGCACTGGACCGACACGGCGCTCTCCTTCGACTGGGAGGCGGTGCCCGATGTGGTCATCGCGCTCGGCGCCCAGATCGACGAGCTCTACTGGGCGTCGATCGACCGGCCGAAGAAGGCGCACTGGCTGGCCGCCTACGAGATGCTGACGAAGACGCTCACGCCCAACCCGGCGTCGGCGTGGGCTCGTGGGCTGCCGCTCGAGGTGCTCGCCGGCGCGCCGAAGGGGTACACCGACCTCGTCCTTGACGACGAGTTCCCGCTCTCGATGTTCTTCGAGGCGCTCGACAAGAAGATGAAACCCGTCATCGAGTCGACCAGGGGCATCACGGCGGATGCGTAGGCTCACGCTGGTCGACCCGTCCGGCGATCCCGGCCAGCCGGGGGCTGCCGGGCACACCGTGCTGATCGCCGGGGCCACCAGCACCGCCGGGGTGGCCGTCGCGGCCGCCCTGGCGGGTGCCGGGGCCCGGGTGCTGGCCGTGGGCTCCAACGAGGAACGGCTGGCGCGGGTGCTCGAGGTGGCGCCTCAAGCCTCCGTCTACGTCGCTGACCTGACCGATTTTGCGGCGGTGACCGCCCTCGCCGCCACCGTGCACACCGAACACGGACCCGTCGACGGGCTCGTGCACCTGGTGGGCGGCTGGCGTGGCGGCGGCGGGCTCGACGGTCAGACCGACGAGGACTGGGACTTTTTGCACCAACGCGTCGTGCAGACGCTGCGCAACACCACTCGCGCGTTCAACGCCGATCTGCTGGCCTCGTTCACCGGCCGGCTGGCGATCGTGTCGTCGGTGTCGGTGGATGCGCCCACCCCCGGCGGCGCCAACTACGCCAGCGCCAAGGCCGCCGCCGAGACCTGGACCCGGGCTGTGGGCCACGGCTTCGCCAAGGCCGGCGACACCGCCGCGGCCGTGGTCTTCGCCGTGCGCGCCCTCGACGGACTCGAGCCCCGGCTGGCCGCCGAGGTCGTGGCCCTCTGGGACTGGCCCGCCGCGTCCCTGAACAACACCCGCCGCATCCTCACCCCCGGACCGGCAGCCCCGGCCGGCGCAACCATCGAACCTCCCCCTGGGGGCTGATTCGCCCGCGACGCGTCGGCGCTAGCGTGGGGGCATGACTGCCGAAGCCCGCACCGAACCGGTCACCGACCTGCTGGCCGACCCGCTGGCCGACGGATGGCGGCGGCCGCGCGGCCCCCGCTCCGCGTACCGGGTGGATGCCTGGGTGGCGCTGGCGCTGGCCGGCGGCACCGCCCTGAGCATCTCGCTGAGCCTCGGCACCGGGCTCATGGGCGATGCGCCGTGGTGGCAGGTAGTGATCTGGGTGGCCCTCATCGCTCTGCCGCTGGCGGCCCGCCGCCGCTGGCCGGAGGCCGTGGCACTGCTCGTCTCCCTGGTCTTCGCCGTGTCCGCCAGCATGGGCATCACCGACGGCCTCTTCTCCAACATCTGCCTCTATGTGGCCATCTACTCGGTGGGCGCGTGGAGCCACCACCGCACGATCGCCCGGTGGACGCGGCTGGGCATCATCGCGGGCATGTTCATCTGGCTGTTCTGGAGCCTCTTGGAGACCGCCAACCAGGCCACCGTCATCCCCGAACTGTCCAGGGACGGGTTCTTCTCCCCCTATGCCGCCTACGGACTGCTGCAGGTGCTGCTCAACCTGGTCTACTTCTGGGCGGCATACTACTTCGGCGGCGCCGCCTGGCACGCGGCCCGGCGCTCGGCGGCGCTCGAGGGTCTCACCCGTGAGCTCGCCACCGAACGGGAGCGCACCGCGGCCCAGGCCGTCAGTCTCGAACGGGTGCGCATCGCCCGGGAGCTCCACGACGTGGTCGCCCACCACGTGTCGTTGATGGGCGTGCAGGCCGGCGCGGCCCGGCGCATCCTGGACCGCGACCCGGCCGCGGCCGTGCGCGCGATCACGGTTATCGAGGAGAGCGCCCGCACCGCTGTGGACGAACTGAACACCATGCTCGGCGCTCTGCGTGCCGATGACGCCGACGGTGCGCAGCCCGCCCACCAGAGCACCAGCACCCGCGGTGTCGACCAGCTCGCCGAACTCGCCCAGGAGAACACCGACGCCGGGTTGCCCGTGCGGCTCCAGGTGATCGGCGAGCCCCGCCCGGTACCCGGCACCATCGGTCTCAGCCTCTACCGAATCGCCCAGGAGGCCCTGACCAACACCCGCAAGCACGCCGGTTCCGGTGCGACGGCCGACCTGCGCCTGCGGTACGAGACGGATGCCGTGGAGCTGGAGGCGACCGACACCGGTCGCGGCGTGCGCGCCCCGGCCAACCCCGCCGCCGAGCGGAGCGCCCCCGGCGGTCTCGGCCAGCAGGGCATGCGCGAGCGCGTCGCGGCCGTCGGCGGCACCCTCGAGCTGGCGAACCGGCCGCGCGGCGGCTATCTGGTGCGCGCCCGCGTTCCGCTCACCGGTCCGGCTGTGGCCACCGAGCCGCCCCTCTCCGTGCCGCCCGCCGAAATGCGGGCGCCCCAGACCGTGGAGACCGTCGAATGAGCGTGCCGATCCGGGTGCTCCTCGTTGACGACCAGGCCCTGGTGCGGGCCGGATTCCGCATCATCCTCGAGTCCGAGCCGGGCATCGTGGTGGTCGGCGAGGCCGTGGACGGCGCCGCCGCGATTCGCCAGGCCGGCGCCTTGCGGCCCGACGTGGTCTGCATGGACGTGCAGATGCCGGGCATGGACGGGCTCACCGCCACCCGCGCGATCGTGGCAGACCCGACCAGCCGCGCCGCGGTACTCGTGCTCACCACCTTCGACAGGGAGGACTACCTGTTCGCCGCCCTGCAGCACGGCGCCAGCGGGTTCCTGCTCAAGAATGCCTCGCCGGAGTCCCTCGTCGAGGCGGTGCAGGTGCTCGCCCGCGGCGACGCCCTGCTCTCCCCCGAAATCACCCGTCGGGTGATCGCCCGCTTCGCCGGCGCCTTCTCCAACTCCTCGCTTGCCGCCGCACCGGATGTCGCGCTCGCGCAGGGCGCGCACCGGCCGGAGCCGAAGGCGGTGGGCATGCTAACCGACCGGGAGCGGGAGGTTTTCGAGCTGATCGCGCTGGGCCTGGCCAACGCCGAGATCGCCGCCCGGCTGTACCTGGGCGAGGCCACGGTGAAGACCCACGTCTCGAAGGTGCTGCAGAAACTGGATTTACGCGACCGTATCCAGGCCGTGGTTTACGCCTACGAACACGGCATCGTCGTGCCGGGGGCGGCGCAGCGGCAGAGCACCAACCCGCACTGACGCGCCTGACTCACCCCCAGTCCGGGGGCAAATCCTCGGCGTCGGGGCCCGGATTCGTTGCGCGCCCGTAGCGTATGAAGGCGGTCGAGCTTGCAGCTCCTGCCGCGCGATCCGCTTTCCAATCCTGAACTGAATGAGGCCCGAACCGTGACCACACGAACCACACAGAGTTGGACGAACCGCACGGCAGCGTTCGGCCTCGGCCTGGCCCTCATCGGGGGAATGACCCTGGTCGCCAGCCCCGCCCAGGCAGAAGAGATTCAGCCGGCTGCCGCAACGGCCTCACCCGTCCCCTCTGAAGAGGCCGTCGCCCCCGAGGTCGAGCCGACGCCCGCACCGTCCGACGAGGCCACGCCCTCCCCGTCGCCCTCCGACGTTCCGACGTCCTCTCCCACTCCAGCGCCCGCAGCTCCTGAGCTCCCCGCTCTTGCGGCCGGCACCGTCACGGTCTCCGGCGAACCGATCGTGGGAAACACCCTCACGGGCACCACGACCGGCTGGCCGGCAGGAACCACCTTCACGTACCAGTGGACCGTCGGTTTCGGTTACTACGGCGGTGAGGTCGAAGGCGCCACGTCGATCAGCTACACCCTGACTTCGGCCGAGGCCAACGGCTCGATGGGTCTGGCTGTCACTGGGTCGCTCGACGGCTTCACCTCAACGACTGTGCGCGAATTCATGGAGGCAACGGTGACCCAACCCCAGAAGCCGGCCGCGGTGGCGCCCGATTCTGCCGTGCTGAGCCAGTACCTGACAGCTGCGAATGTGACAGTTGAGCCGCAGACGTCGGCTGGACTGCCGGCAGGCGCGCTCAACCCGACAAACGCCTACACGGCGAACATCACGTGGATGGAAATGAGCGACTCTTACGTCGACGTCTACGTGTACTCACAGCCGACGCTGGTGGGCAGCTTTGCGGTTGTCGACGGTGCCGTGCAGATCCCGCTGAGCGCCGCGCTGCTGCGCTCCCTCCCTGCCGGTACACACACCCTGGTGATCACCGGACAGACCTCAGGTCTGACCCAGGCCGTGGCGCTGAACGTTGCCCCGTCTGCAGTTGCTACCGTGCGCACCGGCACCGCTCTTGCCGAGACCGGCGCCTCAGTGACCGGTCCGCTGACAGCCGCGGCGGTGCTCCTCATGCTCGGTGCCGTACTGGTCGTGCGTCGCCGTCGCGTGACCGCCTAACTAGCACAACCAGCGAAGGGGCGCGGCCAGTCGGCCGCGCCCCTGTGTCATGTCCTGCCGGTGCCCCTCCTCCACAGGCGGGCGTGGCTGAACACCTACCTCAAAGCCGAAGACGCTCAGGCGATCTGCGACCGGCTCAGCCACCTCGCCACCACTTCCGACACCGACACCGCGGCGCCCGGGGCCGACGCGGCCGGCACCGATGCGGCCGTCCCACCCCGCGCCCGCCGACATGCGCCGCTACCTCGACGCCCGCGACCAAACCTGCCAAGACCTACACCTCAGCCTCCGCCAACACCGACCCCACCCACACCGACCCCACCAGCTTCGACACCACCAGCTACGACAGCCGCCCGCCCGGCCCCAGCAACTCGGCGGCCACGCCAACGGCCTCGGCACCAGCGCCAATCCCGTATCAGGCGCTCGGCGTCCGGGACGGTTCCGCTTGATCCGCAGCCGGCGCCGGCGCCGGTTCGAACCCAGCCCGCGTCCGAGGACCCGCCGCCGTTCTGAGCCGGGTATCCCCGCTAGGGTCGAGGCAGAGCCCGGCACCGGGGGAACGGCGCCGGAGTCCTGCGTCGCGAAGGAGCAGCCATGGTGCGCACACACCCGCCCGTTGTCGTCGGTGTCACGGCGGGCCAGCCAGATGCCGTGCTCCTGGCCGCATCGGAATTCGCCGCCCAATTCGGTGCCGAGCTGATCTGCGCCTCGGTGGACCCGAGTCGCTTCATGCTCGAGGAGCTGCCAGACGGCAGCATGACGAGCGCCTCCTTCGACCCGGACTCGTTTGAGCAGGCGGCCGCCGAGTTCGACCCCGGCCTGCGCGCCCAGATCGAACGGGTGCTGGCCGGCCGCGGGGTCGGCTGGTCGACCCGGGCCCTCGCCGGCGAGCCCTCTAGGGCGCTCGGCCATCTCGCCGGCACCGTGCGGGCCATGATGATCGTCGTCGGGTCCCGCGAACCCACCGTGCGGCACACGCTCCGGTCCTTCTTCACCGGATCGGTGGCCGTGCGCCTCGCCCACGGCCAGCAACGTCCGGTCATCATCATCCCGCTCAACCCGATTCCCTTCGGCACCGAACTACCCTGGGACGAAGAGTAGGGCCGAGCGCCTCACCCTGTGGGCGGAGGCAGGCACTCACCCCGCAGGCGGATGCGGCCACGGCCCCGCATCCCTAGCGTTGACGGTACGCAACGAAAGGGCAGACATGCTCGAGATCAGGGACATCAACAAGCATTACGGCACCCACCAGGTGCTCACCGATGTGAGCTTCAGTGTGGGCGCTGGCCGCATGACCGGCTTCGTCGGCGCCAACGGTGCCGGCAAGACCACGTCGATGCGCATCATTCTGGGGGTGCTCTCGCCGGACTCCGGCAGCGTGCTGCTCGACGGCGTCGCGCTCACCGCCGGTGACCGGCGCCGGTTCGGCTACATGCCGGAGGAACGCGGCCTCTACCCCAAGATGAAGGTCGCCGAACAGCTGGTCTACCTGGCGCGGCTGCACGGCATGAGCACCAGCGCCGCCAAGCGCAACGCCAACGACCTGCTCGAGCGGCTCGGCCTCGGCGAGCGCGCCAACGATCTCGTCGAGGCCCTGTCGCTGGGCAACCAGCAGCGCGCCCAGATCGCCGCAGCGCTCGTGCACGACCCCGAGTTCCTGGTCCTCGACGAACCGTTCTCCGGCCTCGACCCCATCGCCGTCGAGGTGGTTCTCACGGTACTCAAGGAGCGTGCCGCCGCCGGCGCCCCCGTGCTGTTCTCCTCGCACCAGCTCGACCTCGTCGAACGGCTCTGCGACGACCTCGTGATCATCGCCGCCGGCGAAATCCGCGCCAACGGGTCCCGCGAACGCCTGCGCGAGCAGTTCAGCACCCCCAGGTTCGAAATCCACACGGATGCCGACGCCGGCTGGATCCGCGGGGTCGCCGGCATCACCGTGATCGACTTCGACGGCGGCGAAGCCGTCTTCGAAGCCGACTCCGACGCCGCCAGCCAGCAGGTCCTCCGCGAGGCCCTCACCCGCGGCGCCGTGCACTCCTTCGGCCACCTCCGGCCCTCCCTCTCCACCATCTTCAAGGAGGTCGTGCGATGAGCACCGACACCGAACCGGCCACTGGCACTGGCACTGGCACTGGCACCGGAACAGAACCCCGCCAGAGCGCCGCAGCCCGCACCACACCCCCCGCGCCCAATTTCTGGGCCAGCGTCTGGCTGGTCGCCACCCGCGAGATCGTCTCGCGCCTGCGCAGCAAGGCCTTCCTCATCTCCACCGGCATCCTGCTGCTGATCGCGGTCGGCTCCGTCGTCGCCGGCGGCATCATGAGCGCCAACCCGTCCACGACCTCGGTGGCCGTGGTCGGCTCGGCCGGATCCGTGGTCGGCGAGGCCGCCGGTCTCACCATGGTCTCCGCCGACGGCGTCGCAGAGGCGGAGGCCCTGGTGCGCGACGGCACCGTCGAAGCCGCCGTGGTGCCTGACGACTCCCTGCTCGGCGTCAGCGTGATCGCCCTGGATTCACCGCCGAGCGCGGTCATGAATGCGCTCAGCGTCGCCCCCGCCGTCGAACTGCTCGACCCGGCCGAGCAGGGCGGCTTCCTCGTCTACATCGTGGCGCTCGGCTTCGGCCTGGTGTTCTTCATGTCGGCGCTGACCTTCGGCTCCACCATCGCGCAGAGCGTGGTCGAAGAGAAGCAGACCCGGGTCGTCGAGATCCTGATGTCCGCTATCCCCGTGCGCGCCCTGCTGGCGGGCAAGGTGGTGGGCAACTCGATCATGGCGCTGGGTCAGATCGTGGCCATCGCCCTGCTCGTGGGCATCGGCATGGCGGTCACCGGCCAACGGGTGCTGCTGGCCGACCTGGGTCCGGCCATCGGCTGGTTCGCGGTGTTCTTCGCCTTCGGCTTCGTGATGATCGCCGCCCTGTTCGCGGCGACGGCGTCGATGGTGTCCCGCCAGGAAGACGTGGGCTCGACCACCGCACCGGTGACGTACCTCGTGATGATCCCCTATTTCCTGGTGATCTTCTTCAACGACAACCCGCTCGTGATGGCCATCATGTCCTACGTCCCGTTCTCCGCACCGGTCGGGATGCCCGTGCGCATCTTCCTGGGCTCGGCCGAGTGGTGGGAGCCGGTGCTGGCGCTGATCATCCTCGCCGTGACCACGGCCGGAGTGATCATCCTGGGCTCGCGCATCTACCGCAATTCGCTGCTGCGGATGGGCGGCCGCGTCACCATCAAGCAGGCCCTGCGCGGCTGATCGGCGCGAAAGCGCGAATCCGGGCCTGACCCGGGGTGTTGACACGTTGTGCAGGCACACAATCCGTGCGACACCCCGGAGCAGACGCACAGATTCGCCACCCAGGTTTACGCCAAGATGGAGGGGTGACCTCCCTCCATGACCTGCTCTCCCGCGGTTTCGCGTCCGACAACTATTCGGGCATCCACCCGGAGATTCTCGACGCCATCGTGCGGGCCAACGGCGCCCATCAGATCGCCTACGGCGACGACGTCTACACGGCCGAACTGCAGCGCGTTTTCGCGCGGCACTTCGGTGACGGCGTCGAGGCGTTCCCGGTGTTCAACGGCACCGGCGCCAACGTCACCGGGCTGCAGTCGATGCTGCCGCGCTGGGGAGCGGTGATCTGCGCGAGCACCGCTCACATCAACACCGACGAGGGCGGTGCTCCCGAGCGGGTCGGCGGCCTCAAGCTGCTGCCGATCGAGACGCCGGACGGCAAGCTCACTCCCGCCCTGATCGACCAGGAGGCCTGGGGCTGGGGCGACGAGCACCGCGCCCAGCCGCTCGTGGTGTCGATCACCCAGACCACCGAGCTCGGCACCCTGTACACGCCCGCAGAGGTGCGCGCCATCGCCGACCACGCGCACGCCAATGGCATGCTGCTGCACATGGACGGCGCCCGCATCTCCAACGCCGCGGCCGCCCTCGGGGTGCCGTTCCGGGAGTTCACCAGCGACGCCGGTGTCGACGTGCTCAGCTTCGGCGGCACCAAGAACGGCATGATGCTCGGCGAGTGCATTGTGGTGCTCAACCCCACCTCATCCACCGGGCTCAAGTACCTGCGGAAGCTCAACATGCAGCTGTCCTCGAAGATGCGCTTCATCTCGGCCCAGCTGATCGCCCTGCTCGACGGCGACCTGTGGCTGCGGAACGCCGACCACGCCAACGCCATGGCCGCACGCCTGCGCGGCGCGCTCGAAGAGGGCCTGGCGAATGGCTCGGTGACCGGACTCTCGTTCAGCCAGCCCACCCAGGCCAACGCGATCTTCGCCGTGCTGCCCGCCGGCGTGGCCGACAAGGTGCGCGAGTTCTACAGGTTCTACGACTGGAACCCGGCCACCGGCGAGGTGCGCTGGATGTGCGGCTTCGACACCACCCCCGACGACGTCGACGATTTTGTCGCCGCCCTGAAGAAGGAACTGATCAGCGCATGAACGTCTTCACGAACAAGCCCTGGTTGAGCTCATACGCCGCGGGCGTGCCCAACACGATCACTGATCCCACCGAGACCCTCATCGACATGATCGAGGGCTCCACCCGCCGGTTCGCCGACAAGGTGGCGCTGGACTTCTTCGGCGGCACCATGACCTACGGGCAGCTGGGCGATGAGATCTCTCGCGTGGCCAACGGCCTGCGCCGGCTCGGCGTCAAGCCCGGCGACAGGGTGGCCCTGGTGCTGCCGAACTGCCCGCAGCATATCGTCGCGTTCTACGCCGTGCTGCGGCTCGGCGCGATCGTGGTGGAGCACAACCCGCTCTACACCGAACGTGAGCTGCGCCACCAGTTCGAGGACCACGGCGCCAGCGTCGCCATCGTCTGGGACAAGGTTTACACCACGGTGCGCGGCTTCCCCCGCGACATGGGTCTGCACACCGTCGTGGCCGTCGACGTCACCAAGTCGATGCCGCTGACCACCCGGCTGGCCCTGCGCCTGCCGATCCCCAAGTCCCGCACCGCCCGCGCCGCCCTCACCGTGGCCCAGCCGCTCAAGGACGCCATCGAGTGGAGCGCCCTGGTGGGTTCCCGCCGGCTGCGCACCGCGCATCCGCGCCCGCTGCTCGGCGACACCGCCGTGCTGCAGTACACCAGCGGCACCACCGGCTCGCCCAAGGGCGCCATCCTCACCCACTTCAACCTGCAGGCCAACGCCCAGCAGAGCGAAGCCTGGGTGCCCGGGCTCGAGCGCGGCAACGAGGTCTTCTACGGCGTCCTGCCGATGTTCCACGCCTACGGCCTCACCCTCTGCCTCACCGTCGCGATGTCGATCGGCGCCCGGCTGGTGCTGTTCCCCAAGTTCGACGTGGGCCTGGTGCTCAACGCGGTCAAACGCACCCCACCCACCTTCCTGCCCGCGGTGCCCCCGATCTACGAGAAGCTCGTGACGGCCGCCAACGCGCAGAAGGTCAGCCTTCGCGGCACCAAGTACGCCATTTCCGGGGCGATGAGCCTGCCCCAGTCCACTGTCCAGCTGTGGGAGGAGGCCACCGGCGGCGTACTCGTCGAGGGGTACGGCATGACCGAGTGTTCGCCGATCGCGGTGGGCAACCCGATGGGCGAGAGCCGGCGCAACGGCACCGTGGGCGTCCCGTTCCCGAGCACCGAGATCCGGGTCGTCGACCCCGCGAACCCCGCGGTCGACCGCGGCTTCGACGAAGAAGGCGAGCTGCTCATCCGTGGCCCGCAGGTGTTCTCCGGTTACTGGGACCGCCCCACCGAAACCGCCCAGACCCTGCTGGCGGATGGCTGGTTGCGCACCGGTGACATCGTCACGGTGTCGCCGGACGGCTTCGTCACCATCGTGGACCGCATCAAGGAACTGATCATCACCGGCGGCTTCAACGTTTCGCCCTCCGAGGTGGAGGCCGCCCTGCTCTCGCACCCCGACATCGCCGACGCCGCTGTGGTCGGCCTCAAGAGCGAGCACGGCGGCGAGGATGTCGTGGCCGCCGTGGTGCTGATCGCCGGCGCCACCCTCGACGTGGCCGGTTTGCGGGAGTACTGCCGCACCCGCATCTCTGCCTACAAGGTGCCCCGCCGTATCGTCGAGGTCGACGACCTACCCCGGTCGCTGATCGGCAAGGTGCTGCGCCGCAAGGTGCGCGACAACCTCGAAGCGGCGGAGCACACCGCCTGACCGACGGCATCCGGTCAAATATGCGGGCGCATGGAATAACCGCGCCCGCACCGCGTTGACCAGATTGGGACGATGATGCCCCGCACCAATCGACAGACACGCACCAGAGAAAGCCGGGCATCATGACCCTCATCACCGACACCCACAGCCGCGCCGCCGATACGACGGCACCGATCCTCCCCGCGATGGCCGAGCGCTGGAGCCCGCGGGGATTCGACCCGACCGCCGTCATCGACGAGGACACCCTCACCACGGTGCTCGAGGCCGCCCGCTGGGCGCCATCCGGCAACAACAACCAGCCGGCCCGGTTCATCGTCGCCCGCCGCGGTTCCGAGAGCTTCGCCAAGATCCACGCGAACCTGATGGGCTTCAACCAGGCCTGGGCCGACAAGGCGTCGGTGCTGATCCTCAACATCGCCGAGGGTGACAACCCCTGGGCGCAGTACGACCTCGGCCAGGCCGTGGCTCACCTCACCATCCAGGCCCAGCACGAGGGACTGTTCAGCCACCAGCTGGGCGGTATCGACCGCAAGGCGCTGGCCAGTGCGTTCCGTCTCAAGGAGAACCAGGACGCCGTCACCGTGACCGTGCTGGGTGTGCTCGGCGACGCCGAGGCGCTCAGCCCCGAACTGCTCGAACGAGAGATCGCGCCGCGCACCCGCAAGCCGCTGACCGAGATCCTGCTGGTCAACGACTAACAGCCGCCGTTTCGGGCGGCGCACCATCCGCCGAATTGCCGCAGAGTTCCCCTCGAGTCCGCCGAAGGGGTCTGCCGCAACTCGCGGGCCTCGACGCCGCACAACGGGGGATGTGAGTTGCCACTTGGAGCCCCCTCAGGGCCTCCGAAGGGGCGCCAACTGCCATCTCACCCGACTGCGCCGCATCGACCTGCCAGTTGAGGCCCTCAACCGGGCCGCCAAGAGGCCGCAAGTGGCAAGTCGGGCAATACACGAACGCCCCCCTCGCATAAGCGAGGGGGGCGTTCGTCATGTGAGGGGTGCGGACTACGGGCGCAGCAGCACCTTGATGGCGCGGCGCTCGTCCATGGCGGCGTAGGCCAGCGCCACTTCGGACAACGGCAGCTGCAGGTCGAAGACCCGCCCCGGGTTGATCGCTCCGCTGAGCACCTCGGGCAACAGTTCCTCAACGTATCCGCGCACGGATGCGACGCCGCCGTTCACGCCCACGTTGCGGCCGAAGAGGGCCTTGATCGGCAGCTCGGCGCCGCCGTTGGGCACGCCGACGTAGCCGACCATGCCGCCGGGCCGGGTCGAGCGGATCGCCTGGTCCATCGACTCCTCGGTGCCAACGCACTCGAGCACGCAGTCGGCGCCGACACCGTCGAACATCTCCAGGATGCTCTCGACACCCGCGTCGCCCCGCTCCTCGACGATGTCGGTGGCACCGAATTCGCGGGCGACGGCCTGCCGGTCGGCGTGCCGGGACATGGCCACGATGCGGGACGCGCCCAGGCGCTTGGCGGCGATGATCGCGCAGAGGCCCACGGCCCCATCGCCGACCACGACGACGGTGCTGCCGACGGTGACGCCGGCCGAGACGGCAGCGTGGTGGCCGGTGCCCATCACATCGGCGAGGGTGAGCAGGCCAGGGACCTGGTCATCCGTGGGCTGCACGGGGGTGGCGACGAGCGAACCGTCGGCGTGCGGAACCCGCACCCGTTCGCCCTGGGCGCCGTCGGCGAAGCCGCCGAGCTGGTCGTCCGAGCCCCACCAGCCGCCGTTGAGGCAGGAGGTGCTGACGCCGTTCCGGCAATTGACGCAGGTGTTGTCGCAGTCGTAGAACGGGGCGATGACGAAGTCACCGACCGTGATGGTGGTGACGTCAGGACCGATCTCGTCGACGATGCCGACGAACTCGTGGCCGATCCGGTGCGGCTCGTCGGTGGGGGTCACGCCGCGGTACGGCCAGAGGTCTGACCCGCAGACGCAGGCCGCCACCACCCGCACGATGGCGTCACCGCCGGTGGACAGGACTGGGTTGGGAACTTCATCGAGTCGGACATCCCGCTCGCCGTAAATAACTGTTGCACGCATCCGAAAAGCCTAACCCTCAGCCCGCGAACCGTGAGATTTGCCCCAGGAACCGCCAGATTCCGGTGCTTGACTCACGGTTCGAGGGAGGCGGGAACAGGTTCGAGGACCACAACGGCAGTTTCGGTCGGGCGGCGGCGGGCCAGACCGTCGAGGTCCTTGTCCACCGTCCGCCAGCGGTCCCACAGCCGGGAGCGTTCCCCTCCGGTCGCGGCGTGCGCGACGACGTGGCGGGTCTCATCGGCGAGCTGGACCTCGCAGCGCGGCCGCGCCTGCAGGTTCAGCCACCACGCGGGTTCGGCTTCGCCCCAGCCGTTCATCGCCAGGGTCACCAGGTTCGGGCCGTCCTCCAGATAGCCCACGATCACGGACCGTTCCTGGCCGCTGCGGCGCCCGGTCGTGGTCAATCGCAGCGCACCCCACCGCTGGGGCCGCGCACGCCACAGACCACGACGACCACCGGTCACCCGGAACAGTGCCCTGTGAACCTTCCAGGCCAGCACGACGAACCAGCGCGGCGGCAGCCACGGGGTCCGCTCGCCGGTCTCGCTGCCGCGGCCGGGGGGCGTCATGGCGATCGCTTCCTCTCGCTCGGTCAGAACGGATCCGTTCAGCGCGACTGTACAACCGTTCCCCTCCCTCGAGGCCTTCGCCGCCACAGCGGCACTCCAGCCGCACGAGCTCGTGCGCCTGGGCAGCGAGGCCTTCTGCTCACCACGCCCCCGGGCCAAGCGCGGCTTCGGCCGCCGAGTCGACTACTGACCCGCGAGCCAGCCCGCGGCACGATTCAGACACGACACACACGCATGTCACTGCGTCTCGACAGGCTCGACCGACGACGGGGGCAGGTTAGGGCTTGCCGCCGACCTGCGGGTAGGACGCGGCGAGCACCCCGGCCAGGTAGGCCACGATCGCGCCGGGGCCGCTGTTCGGCGCTACAGCCTCGATCTCTGCGTTGTAGTTGGTGTTGGTGTTCACGTCGTAGGTCACCACCCGGCCGTCGACGGTTTCGATGAACTCGATCCCGGCGATCTCGATGCCCTCTGTGCGCAGGAAGTCCCGGTACCGGTCGATGATCGGGTGCTCGAACCCCTCCCGCAGGGCGAAGATCTGCTGCCCGGCCTCCGGCATGATGGTTGCCCCGGGCGGCAGAAGCAGTGCACCGGTGGTCGGGTCGATGGCGCAGGCATCCGCGGGGCAGAGCTGGTAGCCGCCGCGGGCGGTGTCGGCGGTGATCGCGTAGATGAACTCGTCGCCCACGATCTCGACCCGGGTGACCTCGGCGTGCGCTGACACCACGAACTCCTGCAGCAGCGAGATGCCGTCCTCGGGTTCCGCGTACTCGCCGGCCGCAATCGCCGCCGCCAATTCGGCGGCGCTGTCGAACTTCTGCACGCCCAGGCCCTTGCCGCCCTGGTTGTGCTTGGTGATGAACGGGGTCGGAAAGTCCCGCGCCGCCTCCACCAGGAGGTGCGTGCCGACGACCACGCGGGTGCGCGGCACGTCGAAGCCCTGCGCGCGCAGCCGGGTGAGCTGATCGACCTTGCTCACCTCGAGTTCGATGGTGCGGCGGCCGTTCACGGTGCGGGCGCCGTACGCCTCCAGCCAGTTCAACACGCTGCGGGTGTAGTCCTTCGACAGGCCGTGCCCGCGGGTGTGCGCCGACGCGCTGATCCGCGACCAGAAGATGCCGGCCGGCGGCGCCTCGTCGAGGTCGAGCACACCGTCGACGAGCAGCCATTCCCGGTACGGCACCCCGGCCGCCTCGAACGCGGCCTGGAACGGTCCGAACCAGTCCGGGTTCTCGTGCAGCACGTGGACGACGGGGGTGTCGGGAAGAAGGCTCATGAGACGAGCCTTCCACGTCACGACATTCCCCGCACGCTGACACATGGCGTAAAGGTCACTCCACCCTCCCCGCCCGGTTACTAGGGTCAGAAAACGGCCCATGTACGCTCGATGCGAAAGTACCCGATGACTCACTCACGTTTCGACGAGATCACTCGTGACGAGCTCAGCCGTGCCAGCAGCCGCAAGTGGAGCCTGCACCCGGGCACCATCGGCGCCTGGGTGGCCGAGATGGACTTCGGCACGGCGCCCGCGGTGTCCGCCGCCCTGCACCGAGCCGTCAACGCCGGCGAGCTGGGCTATCTAGCCCCCGCCACGACGCGGCTGATGGCCGAGGCCACCGCGGACTGGCTCCGGCAGGATTCCGGCTGGGTCGTGCCCCCGGAGAACATCCACCCGGTGTCCGACGTGATGTCGGCCTTCGACGTGACAGTGCGCCGGTTCTCGCCGGATGGCAGCGGCGTCATCGTCCCCACCCCGTCGTACATGCCGTTCCTCAGCTTCACGCCCACCCTGGGCCGGAAGATCTTCGAGGTTCCCGGCCACACCGTCGACGGTCGCTGGAGTCACGACCTGGCCGGCATCGACGCGGCGTTCCGTGCCGGCGCCCGCACCCTCGTGCTCTGCAACCCGCACAATCCCACCGGCGTGGCCCTGACCCTGGCCGAGCTCGAAGCCATCGCCGACGTCGTCGAGCGGCACAACGGCCGGGTCTTCGCCGACGAGATTCACGCGCCGCTCCGCTACGGCAATACCCCGCACATCCCGTACGCGTCGATCTCCCGCGAGACGGCCCGGCACACCATAACGGCCACCTCGGCCTCCAAAGCCTGGAACCTGCCCGGCCTCAAGACCGCGCAGTTCATCACCTCGAACCCGGCCGACGAAGAGGTCTACCAGGTCTACGGCTTCAGCGTGGTGCACGGTGCGTCGACGCCGGGGGTCATCGCGGCCACCGCCGCATACGCCGACGGCAGAGACTGGTTGGCCGAGGTGATCACCTATCTCGACGGCAACCGCACGGCCCTGCGGGACCTGCTCGACGAGCACCTGCCCGAGGTGCGGTACTCGCTGCCGGACGCCACCTACATAGCCTGGCTGGACTGTTCGGCGTTGGGTCTCGAGGGGTCCATCGCCGACTTCTTCCGCACCGAGGCCGGGGTCACGCTCACCGACGGGGCCCTGTGCGGCACCGGGTACGCCAACCATGCCCGCCTGATCTTCGCCATGCCCCGCCCCATTCTCGAGCAGGCGGTGCGGCAGATGGCCGCCGCCGTGCACCGACTGAAAGTGACCCTGTGACCCTCGACGCCACCACAGACTGTCCGTCCCAGCCCGAGTATGACTGGGAGGGCTACGCCTTCGACACCCGCCAGGTGCACGCCGGCGAGTACGACGACCTCACCAGCGGCGCCCGCATCTCGCCCATCAACATGACCGCGGGGTTCAGGTTCGACTCCTTCACGGATGCCAAGGCCCGCTTCGCCGGCGAGGCCGACGGTCTCATCTACTCCCGGCAGCGCAACCCCTCCGGCGGGGTCGCGGAGCGAAAGATCGCCTCGCTCGAGGGCGGCACCGAGGCCATCGTGGTGGCCTCCGGCCAGGCCGCGATCACCGCGGCGCTGCTGTCGATCGCGCAGTCCGGTGATCACATAGTCTCCACGGCGAGCATCTACAGCGGCACCCGCATCCTCTTCGGGCGCAGCTTCGCCCGGTTCGGGGTCACGGTCGACTACGTCTGGGACGAATTCGACGACGACGAGTGGGACCGTGTCATCCGGCCTAACACCAAGGCCATCTTCAGCGAGACCATCCCCAACCCGAAGAACGACATCGTCGACATCGGCCGGGTCGCCGCGGTCGCACAACGGCACGGTATCCCGTTCGTGGTCGACAACACGATAGCGTCGCCGTTCCTGATCCGGCCGTTCGAGCACGGCGCAGACGTCGTGGTGCATTCGTCGACCAAGTTCCTCAGCGGACACGGCGCGGCGATCTCCGGCACCATCGTCGACGGCGGCAGCTTCGACTGGGCCGCCGCCGACCGGGAGTACCCACTGATCACGCAGTCCGCGGCGGGCCTGCCGTCCATCGCCGAGAAGTTCGGGCGCACGGCCTATGCGCGAGCAACCCGCGAAGCCGTCGTCAACGACATCGGCCCGGCGCTGAGCCCGTTCAACTCGTTCCTGCTGCACCAGGGCATCGAGACGCTGTCGCTGCGGATGGAACGGCACCTGTCGAATTCGCTGGCCATCGCGGCCTGGCTGGCCGAGCATCCGGGTGTGCAGAGCGTCGACTACGCCGGCCTGCCCGGTAATCCGGCTTTCGGCCTCGCCCAGCGGCTCTACGGCGGCCGGAGCGGCTCGGTGTTCTCGTTCACCGTGCGGGGCGGCGAAGCAGGGGCGGGCCGGTTCCTCGACCGGCTGCGGGTGATCAGCCACATGACCAACATCGGCGACACCCGGTCGATGGCGTTGCACCCCGCCACGTCGACGCACGCCTCGTTCAGTCAGGAGTTGCGCGAGCGTTTGGGCATCGGCCCCGGCCTGATCCGCCTCTCGGTGGGTATCGAAGCCGTGGCCGACCTCATCGCCGACCTGGACCGCGCGCTCAGCTGACCAGCGGCAGGCGCACCGTGAAAGTGCTGCCCTCACCGAGCACACTGGAGACCTGCACGGTGCCCTGGTGGGCGTGCACAACGGCCCGCACGATCGCCAGGCCCAGGCCCATGCCGGGGATGGCCAGTTCGGTGGAGTTGCGGGCCCGGAAGAACCTGTCGAAGACCTGTCGCTGATCCTCGGCGCTGAGGCCGATGCCGTCGTCGGCGACCCGCACCACCGCATGCGTATCGTCGTGGTCGACGCTGAGCGAGACCGAGCCCCCTGGCCGCGAGAACTTGATGGCGTTGGCGAGCAGGTTGTCGATGGCCTGCTCGATCGCCAGCGGGTCCACCCTGGCGGTCACCGCGGCGTTGTCGTGGGCGCTGATGGTGATGCCGGCGCTCTGCGCGCGCTGCCGGGCGGTGCCCAGGCTGGAGCGCAGGATCCCGCCGAGGTCGCAGTCGACCCGGTGAATCGGCGGCTGGCCTTCGGTGGCGCTGAGCAGTTGCGCGATCACCGAGAGCAGCCGCTCGGCGTTGCGCTCGATCACGCTCACCTCCATGGTGATGCCGAGCTTCTCGGCGTCGATCAGGCCCAGGTAGCCGATGATCGAGGTCAGCGGGGTGCGCAGCTCGTGCGACACCGTGGCGAGAAAGCCGTCCCGCACGGCGATCGCCTCCACCAGCGGGGTCACGTCGGTGGCCACCACGACGGTGCCGAGCGGATACCCTGACTCACGTTCGACCACACCGGAGGACGCGATGATGGCGCTCTGGTCGTCGTCACCGCCGACCCAGTACACCCGGCCGGCGACGAGGTCCCCGCGCATGGCCCTGGCGGCGATCTGATCGTCGAGGGCGACCAGGGTGGTGCGGTCCACGTCGAAGACGAGCGACGCATCCCGGCCGTAGGAGCCGGTGGCCGAGTCGGTGCGCAGGGCGAGGGCGCGGGCGGCGGCGTTGCTCAGGATCACCTCGCCCTGCGGGTTGTAGAGCTCGATGCCGGCATCCACGGTCTCCATCACCGCTTCGAAGGTGGCCTGCCGGTCGGTTGCCTCGAGCAGGGCTGTGCGCAGCTCGCCGGACACCGCCACCAGCTCGCGTTGCTGAGCCCGCAGAGCGTTGGCGGCGATGCGGGCGGCGACGGCGATGAACGCGGTGATGATGGGCAGGAGCAGCACCGCTCCCCAGCCGACAGCGTCGGTGGGAAATCCACCGGCCTGCACCAACGGAAGGCCGCTCACGAACACCGCCCCGGCCAGGGCCAGGCCCAGCGCCCACCAGGCGAAGCCGTAAGCCAGCCAGAGCACGGGCAACACTATGAGCATCCCCACGGCGGGGAAGGTGTCGCGCACTCCGTCACGGAGGAACGCGACCACCACGACGTCGAGCAACGGGACCATGACCAGCCACTCGTGCCCGAACCGCGGCCAGGGCACCAACAGGCCCAGCAGGGTGGCGACGACGGCCAGGCCCAGACCCACCTGGAAACCCGTTTCGAGAAGGGCCTCCGGCCGACCGGCCAGCACGAAGCCCAGGAGCACCGCCACACCGGCCAGAAACGGCGCCTGGGCCAAGGGAAACTCGCGGATACTCGGCGGCCGAACCATCGGCACGAGACCACCCCTTACCTGCGTCACTCGACGATCCTCACGTTCGCGAGGCGTCTTAGGCTCAGTTGCCGGCCCTCCCCTGAATTCAAGCAGGTCGACAGGCTGAATTAGCCGTGTTCGGGGACCAATTCCGCCCGGGTTTCAGGCGTGCCCGATCGGGGCCACGGCCACGGTGAGCGAGTCGCCGTCCTCGGCGAGGTCAACCAGAACCGTCTCACCGTCACGGATGCTGCCATTCAGCAGCGCCGTGGCCAGCCTGTCGTCGATCTCGGTCTGCATCAGCCGCCGCAACGGCCGGGCCCCGTAGATCGGGTCGTAGCCGCGTTCGGCCAGCCAGGAGCGGGCATCCGGGGTCACGGCCAGCTCGAGCCGACGTTCGCCCAGGCGGCGCTGCAGCCTGTCGACGTAGAGCTCCACGATCTGGGCGAGGTCATCGGTGGAGAGCGACGAGAACACCACGATGTCGTCGAGCCGGTTCACGAACTCGGGCTTGAAGGCCTGCCGCACCATCTGCTGCACGGCCTCTTCCTTCTCCTCGGTGCTGAGGCTGGGGTCGACGAGGTACTGCGAGCCGAGGTTGGAGGTGAGCACCAGGATGGTGTTGCGGAAGTCGACCGTACGGCCCTGGCCGTCCGTGAGCCGGCCGTCGTCGAGCACCTGCAGCAGCACGTCGAACACTTCGGGGTGCGCCTTCTCCACCTCGTCGAAGAGAATCACCGAATAGGGCCGGCGCCGCACGGCTTCGGTGAGCTGGCCGCCCTGTTCGTACCCGATGTACCCGGGAGGGGCGCCGACCAGTCGGGAGACGGAGAACTTCTCGCCGTACTCGCTCATGTCGATGCGCACCATGGCCTTCTCGTCATCGAAGAGGAACTCGGCGAGCGCCTTGGCCAGCTCGGTCTTGCCCACTCCGGTGGGCCCGAGGAACAGGAACGAGCCGGTAGGCCGGTCGGGGTCGGAGATGCCGGCGCGTGACCGGCGCACCGCATCGGCCACGGCCCGCACGGCCCGCTTCTGGCCGATCAGCCGGTGGCCGAGTTCCCCCTCGAGGTTGAGCAGCTTGTCGGTCTCCCCCTGCAGCAACCGGCCCACCGGGATACCGGTCCAGGCGGCGACCACCGCGGCAATGTCCTCCGCCGTGACCTGATCGCCGACCATCCGGGCGCCCTCCTGCTCGGTCTGCTCGGCCTCGGCGAGCTCACGCTCTATCACGGGGATATCGCCGTAGAGCAGCCGGGAGGCCTTTTCCAGGTCGCCGCGACGTTCGGCCAGCTCGGCCTGGCTGCGGGCGCTCACCAGGCGCTTCCTCAGATCGCCGACCCGGTTGAGTGATGCACGTTCCTTCTGCCAACGTTCCTGCAATTCGCCGAGCTTGACCTGGCGCTCGGCCAGATCGCCGCGTAGCTTCTCCAGGCGCGCCTTGGAGGCGTCGTCCTTCTCCTTCTTGAGCGCCATTTCCTCGAGCTTGAGCCGGTCCACGCTGCGGCGCAGCTCGTCGATCTCCACCGGTGAGGAGTCGATCTCCATCCGCAGCCGGCTGGCGGCCTCGTCGATCAGGTCGATGGCCTTATCGGGCAACTGCCTCGCGGTGATGTACCGGTTCGAGAGGGATGCCGCGGCGACGAGCGCGGCATCCGCGATCGAAACTTTGTGGTGCGCCTCGTAGCGCTCCTTGAGACCGCGGAGGATGGCGACGGTGTCCTCGACGCTCGGTTCGTCCACCATCACCGGCTGGAACCGACGCTCGAGCGCGGCATCCTTTTCGATGAATTCGCGGTATTCGTTCAGGGTGGTGGCGCCGATCAGGCGCAGTTCACCGCGGGCGAGCATGGGCTTGAGCATGTTCGATGCCGCCACCGAGCCCTCGCCACCGCCGGCGCCCATCAGGGTGTGCAGCTCGTCGACGAAGGTGATGATCTGGCCGTCGGCGTCGTTGATCTCCTTGAGCACGGCCTTCAGGCGTTCCTCGAACTCGCCGCGGTACTTGGCGCCGGCCACCAGCGCGGCCAGGTCGAGCGACACCAGCTGCTTGTCCTTGAGCGAGTCGGCCACGTCACCTGCGACGATGCGCTGGGCCAGACCCTCCACCACGGCGGTCTTGCCCACGCCGGGTTCGCCGATCAGCACTGGATTGTTCTTGGTGCGCCTGGTGAGCACCTGGCTCACCCGGCGAATCTCGGCGTCACGGCCGATCACGGGGTCGAGCTTGCCGCTCCGGGCAATGTCGGTGAGGTTCACGCCGTACTGTTCCAGCGCGGTCTTCTGCTTCTCGTCGGTGCCAGGGGCGCCCTGCATGTTGGCCATCAAAAATCATCCTCCGCGAATACTTGAGTGGACTCGGCTCAAGTTTAGACTGGAGGTGGCGGATACGCTACCAGGGCACCTACTTCGCGGTGGCCGGCTTTCGGGCCGCGTGGAGCGCGAGGAAGTCGCGCACGTCGCCGGCCTCGGCGTCGTCGATTCCGTGGGCGAGGCCCGGGTAAATGTGTTCGACCAGGGTGGAGTGCCGCGGCAGGTAGGCGCTGGTGCGCGTGATCGCGGCCTCAGCAATGACCCGGTCCTCGGCGCCGCGACCCCAGAAGACGGCCGGGCGCGTCTCGGCGAGGGTCGCGTCGCCGGGCTGCTCTGCAGCCAGAACGAAACCGCCGAGCACGACGGGGGCGAGCACCCGCTCGGGCCGGGTGCGCAGCAGCTGGCTGGCCATCAGGCCGCCCTGCGAGAAGCCGATCGGGATCACCCGGGTGCCGGGAGCCAGGTTCGCATCGACCCAGGCCCAGATCGTCTCGGTGGCCTCGGCGACAGGCCGGGCGTCGGGGTTTCCGGGCGTGGTGATCGGGAACCAGGCCGCGCCACCGGTGCCGAGTTCGAGCGGCGCGCGCAGCGACGCCCACGGCAGGGCGAGCCCGAACGCCGGGATCAGGCCGGTCAGGTCGTGTTCGTTCGAACCATAGCCGTGCAGGAGCAGCGCGACCGCGGGTTCGGTGGTGCCGTCGGCCGGCCAGGCGGACGAGCGCACATCCCGCAGCTGCGGGGTCATCGGGCGATCAGCTCGTCGGTGGTGAGGTCGGGCAGCGCCACGGTGACCTGGGTGCCCCACGGGTCGGCGACCGTCACGGAGCGGCCGTCTCCGGCGAACGGAATCGACCGGGCGGTGAGGCGGGCGGTGAGGGAGTGCAGGTCAGCGACGGCGGGCACCGTCACGGCCACGTCACCGAGGCCGAGGCTCGCCGCGCGGGGGCCCGAGCCACAGCTGTTCCAGGTGTTCATGGCGATGTGGTGGTGGTAGCCACCCGCGGAGGCGAAGAGCGCGCCCGGGTAGCTGCCCTGGGTGGCCTCAAAGCCGAGCGCGTCGACGTAGAACGCCCGCGCCGTCTGGATGTCGCCGACCTGCAGGTGCACGTGCCCGACCGCGCCGGGCAGGGCGGAGCCGGCATCGACGATTGCCTGATCGAGGTGACCCTGCAGGTAGGCGTTGGGGTCGAGGTACTCGGTGGCCATCCGGATCTGTTCGCCGTCGTGGATCCAGGTGCTGCGGTCCCGGTCGGTGTAGAGCTCGACGCCGTTGCCCTCCGGGTCGGTGAAGTAGAACGCCTCGCTCACGAGGTGGTCGCTGGAGCCGATGAAGATGCTGCGCGGGTCCTGCGCAGCGCGGTAGACCGTCGCCGCGAGGCTGCCGGGGGTCTCGAAGAGGAACGCGGTGTGGAACAGGCCGGCCTGGCGCGGGTCGACGCCGGGCAGGTCCGGGGTGTGGATGAGCCGCACCAGCGGCGTCGTTCCCCGGCCGAGCGCACGGTGCACCTCACGATTGCGACTGCGCTCCTCGAGGGGTTCCATCGCGAAGGCCCGGGAGTAGTAGTCAGACATGGTCTCGAGGTCACCGACCCGCAGGGTTACCGCGCCCATTGACGTGGCGGCGTCGAGGATCTGCTCGCGTGCTGTGTCGCTCATGATTGGCTCCCGGTCTCGCTACGAAATGCTTGTAGCTACAACCATACAGCACGTTCCTCGGCGATCAGACCGGACTGGTCAGCTGGATGAGATTGCCACAGGTGTCGTCCAGCATGGCCACGACCACTGGGCCCATCGGCGTGGCCGGCTGGGTGATTCTCACACCCTTCGCTTCCAGCTCACGAACGGTGGCGGCCACATCGTCAACGGCGAACGAGGTGGCCGGGATGCCGTCCCCGACCAGCGCCCGCTGGTACGCCTGCGCCGCCGGGTGCACGTCCGGCTCCAACAGCAGCTCGACGCCGTCGGGCTCGCCCGGGCCGACCACGGTGAGCCAGCGGTGTTCGCCCACCGGCACATCCGTCTTCGGCAGGAAGCCGAGCTTGTCGGTGTAGAAGGCCAGGGCCTTCGCCTGGTCGTCGACGAAGATGCTGGTGACGTGGATGCGGATCGGCATGGGATTCTCCTCGTTCGGTGGAGCGGAGGGGCGCGGTGCGCTGATCCTAATACGCACGAAAGCGGCCGTGTGGTTGCCTCGTTTGGATGAGGCGACCACACGGCCGCATTCGCGAGCTGAGCTTGCTCAGGCGACGGGCACACCGACGCGGAAATTCGCGCCGTGGTGCTCGTCGGGCAGGCGGTCGCCGCGGCCGTGCAGCTTCTGCCGCAGGGTGCCCTCGGTGTACTCGGTGGGGTAGACGCCCCGTTTCTGCAGCTCGGGCACCACCCAGGTGACCACGTCTTCGAAGGTGCCCGGCGTGATGGCATAGGCCAGGTTGAACCCGTCCACGTCGGTCTCGGCCGCCCATTCCTCGAGCTGGTCGGCGATCTCCACACCGGAGCCCACGATGAACGGGCCGAGGCCGCCGATGGCGCCGGCCCGGGCGATGTCGCCGACGGTCCACTCGGAGCCGTCGTCGTTCGCGGCCTGAAAATTGGCCACGGCCGACTGGATGGCGTTGCTCTTGACGTTGCCGATCGGCTCGTCGAGCGCGAACTCGGACAGGTCGACCCCCATCCACCCGGACATGAACACCAGGGCGCCCTCCTCGCTGGCGTAGCTGAGGTAGTCGAGGTACTTGGCTTGAGCCTTCTCACTGGTCTCGTCGGTGATGATCGTGAGCAGCGTGTAGATCTTGGCCGAGTACCGGTCGCGGCCGGCCGCCTCGAGGGCATCGCGGATCTTGGTGACGGTGCCCGTGAGCACGGCCTTGGTCGACGCGGCCACGAAGATCGCTTCGGCGTTGCCGGCAGCGAACGCGATGCCGCGGCTGGAGGCGCCGGCCTGGTAGATCACGGGCGAACGCTGCGGCGACGGCTCGGAGAGGTGGATGCCCGGCACCTGGAAATGCTTGCCGGAGTGATTGATGGAGTGCACCTTGCTCGGGTCGGTGAAGACGCCGGTCTCGGTGTCGCGCACCACGGCGTCGTCCTCCCAGGAACCCTCCCACAGCTTGTACAACACCTCGAGGTACTCGTCGGCGTAGTCGTAGCGGTCGTCGTGCTCGAGCTGGTCTTCGTTGCCCATATTGCGCGCGGCGGAGGGCAGGTAGCCGGTGACGACGTTCCAGCCGACCCGCCCCTTGGTGAGGTGGTCGAGCGTGGACATGCGGCGTGCAAAGGGGTACGGGTGCTCGTATGCGGTGCCGGCGGTGACACCGAATCCGAGGTGCTCTGTGACATATGCCATTGCGGGAATGACCAGGAGCGGGTCGGCGACGGGGATCTGTGCTCCGTTGCGGATCGCCGCCTCGTTGGTGCCGCCGTAGACGTCGTAGGTGCCCAGGACGTCGGCGAGGAAGATGCCGTCGAAGCGTCCCTTCTCGAGCAGCTTGGCGAGCTCGGTCCAGTACCCGAGGTCGGTGTAGCTCTGCGACCTGTCGTCGGGGTGGCGCCAGAGGCCGGAGGACTGGTGGGCGACGCAGTTCATGTCGAAGGCATTGAAGCGAATCTGTCTGGGCATGGATCAATGCTCACCTCTTCGCGGCCCGATCACATCCCTGCACGAAACACGACGTCACAGTGGGATGCGGCGCAGTATCTTCGAGCCGCCCTCAGCGGACGATGCATGAGTGCAAGATCCTGCACCCGCGCGGACGGTCGGGAGGGCCGGCGCGGCGGCCCGCTCCGAATGAATGGGGGTGCCTTTTCTCCCGGCCAGGTGCCATACTGGCCCGGCAACGCCCCGACCGAGCCAACGCCACCGGCGGGCGCGCACCGCATGACCACTCATCGAAGAGGAGTCCCGTGAGCACCGCGCTACTGTCCAATTTCATCAATGGCCACTTTGTGACACCGACGGGCTCCGTGCTGCTGGACATCGTCGATCCGACGACCGGGTCGATCGTGGCCCGGGCCCCGATCTCCACAGCGCGCGACGTCGACGACGCCATGCGCGCCGCCAAGGCCGCCTTCCCCGGCTGGAGCCGGAAGACCCCGGGCGAACGGCAGTTGGCGCTGCTGCGGCTGGCCGACGCCGTGGAGGCCAACAGCGACGCGATCGTGGAGGCTCAGCACCGCAACACCGGCCAGCCGCGCGCCACCATCGCCGCCGACGAGGTGGCCGCCGGGGCCGATCAACTGCGTTTCTTCGCCGGCGCCGCCCGACTGCTCGAGGGCAAGTCGGCCGGCGAGTACCTCGAGGGCATGACCTCCTGGGTGCGCCGCGAACCGATCGGGGTGGTGGGCCAGGTCACCCCGTGGAACTTCCCGTTCCTCATGGCCATCTGGAAGATCGGTCCGGCCCTGGCCGTGGGCAACACCCTCGTGCTCAAGCCCAGCGACACCACCCCTGAATCCACCCTCGAACTCGCCCGGATCAGCCAGGGCATCCTGCCGGACGGCGTGATGAACATCGTGCTCGGCGATGCGAGCACCGGTGCGTTCATCGTCGAGCATCCGGTGCCCGGCCTGGTCTCGATCACCGGCAGCGTGCGCGCGGGTATGGCCGTGGCTGCCGGCGCCGCGCACACCCTCAAGCGCGCTCACCTGGAGCTCGGCGGCAAGGCGCCCGCCGTGGTGTTCGGTGACGTCGACGTGGCCAAGGTCGCCTCGGCGATCGCCGACTTCTCCTTCTATAACGCCGGCCAGGACTGCACGGCCATCACCCGGGTGCTCGTGCACGAGTCGATCCACGACGAATTCGTGGGCGCGTTCACGGCCGAGGCCGAGCTGCGCATCACCGGGTCCGCCGACGACGCCGACAACTACTTCGGGCCGCTCAACAACGTGCGGCACTTCACCGACGTGGTCGAGAAGGTGGAGGGCCTGCCGGCGCACGCGGTGATCAGCACCGGCGGCCACCGGGTGGGTGAGGCGGGCTTCTTCTTCGAACCCACCGTGGTGACCCAGGTGCGCCAGACGGATGCGATCGTGCAGGACGAGACATTCGGCCCGGTGATCACGGTGCAGAGCTTCGGCACCGAGGAGGAGGCCATCGCCATGGCCAATGACGTGCGCTACGCGCTGGCCTCGAGCGTCTGGACCCGCGACCATGCCCGGGCCCTGCGGGTCTCCCGCGACCTCGACTTCGGCGCTGTCTGGATCAACACGCACATCCTGCTGACCGCCGAGATGCCGCACGGCGGATTCAAGTACTCCGGCTACGGCAAGGACCTGTCCATGTACGGCGTCGAGGATTACACCCGCATCAAGCACGTGATGAGCGCACTCGAATGAGCTTCCATCCTCTCGACCCCCTGACCGGCCCCGAGTTCACCCAGGCGGCGGCCGTGCTCGCCCGTGAGCACGGGGTGGGTGCGGGCTGGCGGTTCGCCTCGATCGAACTTGTCGAGCCGGCCAAGGCCGCCATCGCCGAATTCGAGGCCACCGGTGTCGCCCCGGAGCGCCGGGCGCGCCTGGTGGTGCTGCATCGCGCCCAGAACCACACCTGGGTGGCGGTGGTGTCGCTGCGCACCGACGCCCTGCTCGAGTGGGGTCAGGTGATGGGTGTGCAGGCCAACTTCACCGTCGATGAGTGGGAAGAGGCCGACGCGGCGCTGCGGGCGCATCCGGAGGTCGTGGCCGCACTGGCCAAACGCGGCATCACAGACCTCGAGAACGTCTTCATCGACACCTGGACCTACGGCGACGCCGTGATCCCCGACGTCTACCGCGGCCTGCGCCTGGGTTGGGCCGACGTCTGGGTGCGCAGCGGTGCCGGCGCCAACCCCTACGCGGGACCGGTCAGCGGGCTGCACTTCGTGATCGACGTGAACACCATGAACCTGCTCGAAATCGAGGACACCTTTGCCGTGGACCCGCCGAGCGTGATGGGCGAGTACGTGCCGCACCTGGTGCCGGAGCGCATCCGCACCGCGAGCACGAGGCCGCCGTTGAAGCCGCTGGACATCGTGCAGCCGGAGGGCCCGAGCTTCAGCGTGGACGGCAACCTGGTGCAGTGGCAGAACTGGTCGCTTCGAGTGGGATTCAACTATCGCGAGGGCATGACGCTGCACAGGGTGACCTACACGGATGCCGGCCGCGAGCGCCCGATCGCCAACCGGCTCTCGTTCGCCGAGATGGTGGTGCCGTACCGCGACCCGAGCGTCGACCACTTCCGCCGCACCGCGTTCGACATCGGCGAGTGGGGCCTGGGGTTCATGACCACGTCGCTGGAGCTCGGCTGCGACTGCCTGGGCGAGATCCGCTACCTCGATGCCGTGCTGCACAACAGCGCCGGCGAGCCGTACTCGATCCCCAATGCCTTCTGCATCCACGAGGAAGACAACGCCGTGCTCTGGAAGCACGTCGACCACGACGGCGGCGCGGAGGTGCGCCGGATGCGCCGGCTGGTGGTGTCCTTCCACGTGACCGTGGCCAACTACGAGTACCTCGTCTACTGGCGGTTCTACCAGGACGGCAACATCGAGTGTGAGGTGCGCGCCACCGGCATCATGGTGGTCACCTACCTCGAGCCCGGCCAGCCGCACCCCAACGGCACCCTCGTCGACGAGCGCACCTACGCGCCGTTCCACCAGCACTTCATCGTGGCCCGGATGGACCTCGACATCGACGGCCCGGCCAACACCGTGTACCGCAGCGAGACCCGCATCGAACCGATCGACGCTGCCAACCCCCTCGGGCTGGCACTCACCCAACAGAACACCCCGATCGAGACCGAGGGCTTCGATGACTTCGACTGGAACACCCAGCGGGCCTGGAAGGTGGTCAACGAGCAGACCCTGAACGGGCTCGGCACCCCGGTGTCGTACAAGCTCGTGCCGGGCGGCGCCATCCCGTCGTTCTTCCACCCCGAAGCCCCGGCCCTCACCCGGGCTCAGGTGATCGGCCACACGGTGTGGGTCACTCCCAACGACGACGCTCAGCGTTGGCCCTGCGGCGAGTTCGTGAACCAGAGCGGCGTCGACCACGGCCTGCCCGAGTGGATCCAGGCCGGCCGCGCCGTACGCGATACCGATGTGGTGCTCTGGTACACCTTCGGCATCCACCACATCACCCGGCCGGAGGAATGGCCGGTGATGCCGGCCGACATCGTCTCGTTCTGGTTGAAGCCGGTGGGCTTCTTCGACCGCAACCCGTCGCTCGACGTGGAACCGAGCGCCGCGCACTGCGCCCCGGGCATGGAGCACGGCGGGATGGCCGACCACCCACACGAGCACAGCAGCCATGAACACAGCACGGACGAACACAGCACGGATGAACACAGCACGGATGCGCCGGCCACGGAACCAAGGAGAACAGCGTGACGCGAGTACCGAACTATGTGGTGGCCTACGAGGCCACCGCCCAAGGCCGCGAGGCCCTCGAGCTGGGCATCGCGATGGCCAGGATCACCGCGGCCGAACTGCGCATCTGCCTGGTGTTGCAGCGCGTCACCGCGGCCCCGGCGAAGATCCACGCCGCGAGCAGCGACTTCGAGGTTCTCCTGGCCGACCAGGCCACGAAGTGGCTCGAGCAGGCCGCCGGCTGGGTGCCCGCCGATGTCACGGCCACGACCCATCTGCTCTGGGCCGACTCCACATCTGAGGGCCTGATCCAGGCCAGCGCAGACCTCGATTCCGACCGGATCGTGGTGGGCGCCGCCCGCGGCGGACTGTTCAACAGGTTCACCATCGGCAGCGTCGCCAACGCCCTCTTGCATGCCTCCCCCGTACCCGTTGCCCTCGCCCCACACGGGTACCGCGCGCCGGCCCAGCTCACCCGGATCACCTGCGCCATCGGCACCCGGCCGGGCTGGGAAGCCCTGCTCGACTCGCTGGTGGCATTCTCCGACGGGCTGAGAGTGGACCTGCGCTTCGTGACCCTGGTGGAGGTCGACGCGGCCCGCGAGAAGCAGTCACCGGCCGCCGCGGGCAGCACCGCCCACCTCGACGCCGTGCTCGCCTACTACGAGCGGCACTCGACCAGCCACGGCGTCATCACGACCGAGGTCGGCACCGGCAAGAGCGTCGAAGACGCGGTCGAGGCCCTCGACTGGCGGCCCGATGAGCTCGCATTCGTCGGGTCAAGCCGGCTGGCCGCGCCGCGCACGATCTTCCTCGGCATCACCGCCCACCGCATGCTGCACGCCCTGCCGGTGCCGCTCGTCGTCGTCCCGACCTCGGCCACCCGCACCTGATCCAACCCGTTCGCTGATTTCGACCCGTAGCTGATCCGACCAAAGGACAGGTTCATGGCACAGTCATCCGCCTCCGGCGCCACGCCGGCCACCACCTCCACCTCATCCAGCGCCGGCGGTCTGTCCGCCAAGGGCCTGAGTGCCGGCAGCGTGGGCCTCCTCGGCGCCACCGTGATCGGCATCTCCTGCATCGCCCCCGCGTACACTCTCACCGCCTCGCTCGGCCCCACCGTCGCGGCCGTGGGCACCCAGATGCCGGGGATCTTCATGGTCGGCTTCATCCCGATGCTGCTCGTGGCGCTCGGCTACCGCGAACTCAACAACGCCATGCCGGATGCCGGCACCTCGTTCACCTGGGCGACCCGCGCGTTCGGGCCGTGGCTGGGCTGGATGGGTGGCTGGGGTCTGATCGTGGCCACGGTGGTGGTGCTGTCCAACCTCGCCGGGGTGGCCGTGGACTTCTTCTACCTGATGCTCGCGCAGCTGTTCGACAACCCCGGCCTGGCCGACCTGGCCGGCAACGTCTGGATCAACATCTTCACCTGTCTGGTCTTCATGGTCGGCGCCTGTTACGTCTCCTATCGGGGCATGGAGGCCACCAAGATGGTGCAGTACGTGCTCGTCGCATTCCAGCTGCTCGTGTTGATCTGGTTCAGCGTCGCGGCGCTCATCCACTTCTCCGACGGCACCGCGTTCGACGCCCTCGGCTTCAGCGCCAGCTGGTTCAACCCGTTCCTCACCCCGTCGTTCTCGGCATTCGCCGCCGGGGTGTCGCTGTCGATCTTCATCTACTGGGGCTGGGACGTCACGCTCACCATGAACGAGGAGACCAAGGACCCGGCCCGGACGCCTGGCCGGGCGGCGACCCTCACGGTGGGCATCATCTTCGTGCTGTACATCCTGGTCGCGGTGTCGGCGCTGATGTTCTCCGGTGTCGGCACCGGCGAGCTGGGGCTGGGCAACGAAGACATCCAGGGCAACGTCTTCGCGGCGCTGGCCGGCCCGGTGATGGGCCCGTTCGCGATCCTGATGTCGCTGGCCGTGCTGTCCAGTTCGGCGGCCTCGCTGCAGTCCACCTTCGTGGGCCCGGCCCGCACGATGCTCTCGATGGGTCACTACCGAGCGTTCCCCAAGCGGTTCGCCTCGATCAGCCCGCGGTTCAAGTCGCCGGGTTTCGCGACCGTGATCGCCGGTGTGGTGGCCTGGGGGTTCTACGCGGTGATGCGGGTGCTGAGCACCGATGTGCTCACCGACACCATCCTCACCCTGGGCATCATGATCTGCTTCTACTACGGCGTCACGGCGTTCGCCTGCGTCTGGTTCTTCCGCCGCGAGGTGTTCTCCAGCACCCGGGCGTTCCTGCTCAAGCTGCTCGCCCCGCTGCTGGGCGGCATCATCCTGGCCGTGATCTTCGCCACGACCCTGATCGACAGCACCAATCCCGACTACGGCAGCGGCTCGGAGATCGGCGGCGTCGGCCTGGTGTTCATCCTCGCGATGGTCCTCTTCCTCACCGGCATCGTCCTGATGCTCATCATGCGCAGGGTCGACCCGGCCTTCTTCCAGGGCAAGACCCTGACCAAGGGCACCTCCCGCGACGCGTGAGTCTTGTCTCGGGATCGGCGCCGTTCCGGCCGTGGTTGACTGTCTGCCATGGGGAAGTGGAGCGGTGACACCTGGCTGGGCTGGGCTCTCGTGCTGTTCTGCCTGTCGCTGGCATCGACATTCATTGCCGGTGTCGCCGGGTTCAATTTTGACCCCGACGATTATCCGAGCTCCTATTACGCCGCTCGGGTTCCCGGCCTTGTCGGGGTCATGGTTGTGTCGCTGGTGATTCCGGCGCTGGCTGCCGCGGCATCGGTCTTGTCCGCGCGTGCCGAACCACGTGAGGCGCGGCGGACCACGACCGCGACAGTCATCCTGGTTCTGGCGCTGTCATCTGTCTGGTTGTGCTTGGTGCTCGGGATCGACTCGGTGCAGCAGGCCATCGAATTCTCTGAGCATGCTCCGATGTAGGTGCCGAGGTCCGCTGCGGCGCAGTTGAGCCGCCCGACCGGCACCATCCGCTCACCTCGCTGAACACACTCTCAGGCGGCCGCCCCTCCCGGACAGCTTCTGGTTGTTTCCCTTTCACCTTCGATTCGTACACTCCCCAGTGATCGGCTTCACAAGGTCTGACTGTGGAAAGTGACGTGTGCGATGTCGTATTTTGTGGAACTGGTCGATCACCGCCTGGCCAGGCTGCTCACCCCCGCCAGGCGGGATTGGCTTCGGAGTCCCCGCACCCTGCTGCTCGGCTTCCTCGGGCTGCACCTGCTCTTCCTGTTCGCGCTGCTGCCGACCATCCTCACCGGCCGGGTGCTGGGCGACCTGCCGCTCTATCGGGTCTGGGCCGAGCAGGCGCTGGCCAACGGCGTGTGGCAGGGCATCGACGTCGAGTGGGTGTATCCCATCGGCGCGATCGTGCCGATCGTGCTGGCGGATGCGGCCGGCCCACTGCTGTACCAACTGCTCTGGTTCGTGATGACCGGGGCCCTCAACGCCGCGGCCATCGGCATCCTCACCGACTGGGGCCGCGATCGGGCCGGCTACCGGGCGGCCTGGTTCTGGCTGGCCTTCAGCCTGCTGCTCAGCCCCGTCGGACTGCTGCGCCTCGAGGGGCTCAGCGCCCCACTGGTGATCATGGGCCTGGTGCTGGTGGCCCGCCGCCCCGTGCTGGCCGCCGCCCTGCTCACCGCGGCGACCTGGATCAAGGTCTGGCCGGCCGCGGTGCTGCTCGCCGTCGTGGCGGCGAGCCGGCGCCGGGTGAGCGTGGTCGTCACCGGCGGAGTGATCACGGCCGGTATCGCCGGCGCCGTCTGGGCGGCCGGAGGCCTGCGGTTTCTGACCGGATTCGTCACCATGCAATCCGACCGGGCCCTGCAGCTCGAGGCGCCGGTGACGACCCCGTGGGTGTGGCTGGCCGCGATGGGCCAGCACGGCACCACGATCTACCAGAACCACGCCATCGCCACCCGCGAAGTGAGCGGCCCCGGCGCCGGCTTCGTGGCGGCCGCCATGACCCCGCTGATGTTCCTGGTCATCGCCGGCATCTTCGTTCTGCTCCTGCTGGCCCTGCGTCGCAGCCGCGACAACGCCCAGCTGGTGCTTCTGGGCGCATTGGCCCTGGTGACCACGTTCGTGGTGCTCAACAAGGTGGGTTCGCCGCAGTACATGCTGTGGATCGCCCCGGTCGTGGCCGTCGGGGTGGCCCACGACTGGGTTGTCTGGCGGGTGCCGGCCTATCTCACGATCGTGATCGGCGGGTTGACCACCCTGATCTTCCCGATCTTCTACCTGCCCCTGGTGCACGGGGATGCCGGTGCGATCCTGCTGCTCACCGTGCGCAACGCTCTGCTCGTGGTGCTGCTCGGCTGGTCGGTCCTGGCCCTGTGGCGCACGGCCTTCGCGAGCTCGCCGGCATCCGCATCGCGTGTCAGCGCGCCGGAGCGCGTGGCCTGGCCACCCGCTGACGCCACCAGTTTGCGGGGCGACCCGGCCACACGAGGCAGAATAGGGAGGTGACTGCTACAACGACCTTCGCCCTCGTCCGCCACGGCCAGACCGATTGGAACGCCATCGGGCGCATCCAGGGGGCCACCGATGTGCCCCTCAACGACGTGGGCCGGGGCCAGGCCACGGAGGCGGTCGCGCCGCTCTCGCAGTACGAATGGGACTTCGTCGTGGCATCGCCGCTGTCCCGTGCGGCCGAGACGGCAGACATCATCGCCGCGGACCTGGACCTCGAGGTGACCCGCCACCTGCCCGGCCTCGTCGAGCGCAACTACGGACCGGCGGAGGGGCTCTCCGCCGGACCCACGCTCGACGCCCTGCGGGTCGACGGCGACTCCGGCAGCTTCCGTGGTGCCGAGGCGGCGCTCAGCGTGTCCAACCGCGGCCTTGGTACGCTGCGCCAGCTCGCCGAGGACTACCCGGGCGCCCGCATCATCGTCGTCTGCCACGGCACCCTGATTCGCCTCAGCCTGATGGCCGCCCTCGAGCGGGACATCCCGCCGATCCTGAACGCGGCAATGTCGGTCGTGCAGTTCAGCCCCGAGGCCGGCTGGACCGCATCCGTCATCAACAACGAGCCGCTCGAGGCCGACGCCGTGGCCCTCGCCGGCTAACTGTTCCCGCTGCGGACAAATGGTCCCCTTGGGTTCAGGGGGTCGTTGCAACACCTGATTGATTGAGGTGTTGGTTATGGGTGGTCGTGTTGGGTTTCCGCGTGAGGTTCGTCGTCGGTTCTG